>DQOE01000369.1 GCA_015658765.1 Verrucomicrobiota bacterium
GAGTTTCTCGACAAGATGATCTCTGGCCGCAGAGATTTCCCTCGAGTTCAAATGAGAAATGTCCTGCTCGGCCTTGGGGCCTAAGTAAGCGATGAAGTGCCTCAGAATCGCCGAGTATCGCTCCGCCGTAGCCTCGCAATTCTCGATTTGCTTCCGCTTAAGCCAGCTCTGGAGGTATTGTTTAATCGAGGAGGTCTCCAAGGTAGCCTGGTTAGCTATCGCGTAAATGTCCGCGATGGTTTTGCGTGCGCGTCTCTCAACAAGCGTGCCCTGTTGCCCCATGTTTGTAGCTTCCTCGAACTTCATTGCGATCTGCAGGGCGTCTCGCTTTTTGGTTGTGCCGGTGCTACGAGTGGTCTTGCGACCATCGGGCAAATTAATGATCGCCTGCCAATAGGGAGAATGGGGGTGTCTACGTAACCAAGCCATTACGAGTTACACCTATAGTAACACCATTCAATGAAGTCAATGGTGTTTTTTAGTAGACCTTTATGACTTATTTTATTAAGAATTTAAACCATACCGCATGGGGGACTGGAGTTGCGGGTTCGAGTCCCGTCGGTCACCCCATCCCTTCTTTTCCGATCCGCTCGCCTCTTAGTCGCCGACCATGTCCAGCACCGATCCAGTCGCATTCCTGAATGGTGATTTTTTTTTGGCGTCGATGGCGCGGATATCGGCGGACGACCGTGGGTTTCTTTACGGCGACGGGTTGTTTGAGGCGATTCGTGTTCATGACGCTCGGCCGTTTCTTTGGGAGTGGCACATGATGCGGTTCACGGATGGCGCGGTGTCACTTGGTATTGCCCTGCCACAAACCACGGAATCGCTGCTCGGCAACGTTCATGAGTTGATCCGTCGAAACAGCATGAGTGAGAGTGTTATGCGTATCGCGCTTTCGCGCGGCATTGGCGAGCGCGGCTATGGCGTAACCGGCGAGGAGCAACCGACGCTGCTCATCACACAACATTCTCCGCCGACCACTCCGGCCAAGCCGCTTTCGTTGGTGAGCACCTCGGCGCGGGTTGCCATTGGCGACCCCTTGGCCAAGGTGAAATCGGCGAACAAACTTGGCTCCATCCTGGCCAAGCGCGATGCCGCCAACCAAGGCGCAGATGACGGGTTCATCCTCAACTCCGACGGCAACGTCACCGAGACGTCCTCGGCGAACTTGTTTTGGGTGGAGGGCAGGACGCTTCGCACGCCGCCGGTGTCGGATGGCGTCTTGCCAGGTGTCACTCGGCGACTGGTGGTCGGATTGGCTTCCGCGCTTGGCCAACCGGTGCGCGAAGAGTCTGTTGCCCCCGAGCGCCTGCAACAAGCTGATGCCGTCTTCGTCACTTCAGCGGCGACCGGGGTTATCGCGGTTGGCCAAGTGGACGGCGCGGCGCTTGGCACGCACCCTCTCGTTTGCCAATTGCAGGACGCCTACGATGCGGAGTTGGCAAGGCACGCTGCAGCCGGTGACTGAACAACGCTCAGGAAGCTTTTTTTCGCGGGGGGCGATTGGCCTTGGGCTTGGTCATGCCCGCGGTGAGGTAGTCGAGGTAATTGATCAGCGACTCGCGCATTTGGTTCCGCGTCACGATGGCGTCGATCATACCGCGATCGAGCAGAAACTCCGTGGTTTGGAAGCCCGGCGGCAACTCCGCCTGTGTGGTGTCCTTGATCACTCGCGGCCCGGCAAAGCCGATCATCGCGCCCGGCTCGGCGACAATCAGATCCCCGACGCTGGCGTAGCTCGCCATCACGCCGGCGGTGGTCGGGTGCGTGAGCACGCTGATGTATGGCAGGCCGGCCTCGGAATGGTAGGCCAACGCGCCGCAGGTCTTGGCCATTTGCATCAGGCTGAACATCCCCTCGTACATTCGGGCGCCGCCGCTGGTGGAAATAATGATCACCGACAGTTTTTTCCTGGTGCCAACCTCGATCAGGCGGGTGAGTTTTTCGCCGACAACCGATCCCATCGAGCCGCCGAGGAATGAAAAGTCCATGATGCCCAGCGCAACCTTGTGCGGCCCCATCTTGCAGAGGCCGGTGATCACCGCATCGTTTTCACCGGTGCTTTTTTGATAACGCTCCAGCTTGGACGGGTACGACGCCACACCGGTGAACTTGAGAACATCCACGCTGCTCATCCCAGCGTCCATCTCCTTGAACGA
Source organism: Verrucomicrobiota bacterium (assembly GCA_015658765.1). Lineage (GTDB taxonomy): Bacteria > Verrucomicrobiota > Verrucomicrobiia > Limisphaerales > UBA1096 > UBA1096. The sequence continues at coordinate 2,163 of DQOE01000369.1, forward strand.
CTTTTCGTCCACGAGCGACGCCAGCCGCACCCGCGCCGCGATCGGGAAATGATAACCACACGACGGACAGGTCTTGAGGTTCTCCTCAAGGTCCTTGTCGTAAATCAGCTCCGCGCACTTGCCGCACTTGGTCCACAACCCCTTGGGGATGTTTTTCTTGCGGGGCGCGGCTTCGCCGAACTTCATCCTGCCGGAACCGCTTCCCGGCTCGATGCCGGTCGGAATGGACTGGACGTCCACCGTCTCAAGTTGCGGGGTGGTCTTGGAAAAATCAGATAAATCAGACATATCGGGTCAGTGTCCGGGCGAACCAAGGCCACGGGCAAGCGTCCACACGCCCACCTCCGCGGCACCCGCTTTTTTGCAGGCACGCGCGCAGTCGCTCGTGGTGGCTCCGGTCGTCAAAATGTCATCGACAAGCGCAACACGCATGCCGTTCAAATTCACTTTGTCCGGCTCGAACGCCCCGCGCATGTTGGCCAGGCGCTCGCCTCGGGAAAGCAGTGTTTGGGTTTGGGTCACCCGGGTGCGTTTTACCGCGCGGGTCTCCACCTTCAAGCCAGTCGCCCGGCTCAGGTTTCGGCACAACTGCTCGGCCTGGTTGAAGCCCCGCTCGCGCAAACGTACCGGATGAAGTGGCACCGGCACAAGGCAATCGCCACGCCAATCGCGGATTTGTTTCACCGCCCCACCACTGAACAGCCGGTCAAACAGCGGCTCCAGCCAGAGCGCCTGCTGATATTTGAAACGGTGAATCGCCTCGAGCATCTCCGCGTTGGCCTGCATCACGGCGCGCGCGAACTCGAAACGCAACCCCATCTCCACGCAGTTCATGCACTCAAACTCGCTGCTGATCTCCCCCGAAAACGGCTGGCCGCACCGCCGGCAAAACGGCGGCTCAATCGGCTTGAGCCTGGCCAAACAGCCGTCGCCGATGTAGCCGTCCTCCGGCTTGGCCGGCTCATCGCGGCACAACTGGCAAACCTCGGGGAAAATCAAAGCCCACCCGCCCTTGCCCAAGCCGGCCAGCGTTGCATTCCATCGGGTCACCGGTGCGAGCCTGTCGGAACCACCCCGTCACTGCAACGGCAAATTGGCCAGGCGAAAAATGACCAGAGCCAGCGGCGGCAACTCGATGACCAGCGACTGCTCAAGGCCGTCCGCCGGTTGCCCCTCCGTTTCGCGACTGCCGTCGTTGCCGAGGTTGCTCCCGCCATACGCTGCGGCGTCGCTGTTGAGCAACTCCTCCCACCGGCCTGTCGCCGACACGCCGACGCGATAGTTGTTTCGCGGAATCGGCGTGAAGTTGATAACGACCAGCAGCACCCCGCCCCCCGACTTGTCGCGGCGCAAAAACGACAGCACGGAGGCATCGCGGTCGTTGCAGTTCACCCATTGAAAACCGGCCTCGACGAAATCAGCATCCCACAACGCCGGCTCGCTCCGGTACAACTGGTTGAGGTCGCGCACCCACGACTGGATGCCCCGGCCCGGCGAGTCGCCCTTGGCCAACGGCCAGTCGATCTGCCGGTCTTCGTTCCACTCCTCCGCTTGGCCAAGCTCGCCGCCCATGAAGAGCAACTGCTTGCCGGGAAATGTCCACTGGTAGCCCAGCAGCAAGCGGAGATTGGCCATGCGCTGCCAGTCGTCGCCGGGCATTTTGGCGAGCAGCGACCCTTTCAAATGCACCACCTCGTCGTGCGAGAGCGGCAGCACAAAATTCTCGCCGTAATGGTAAGTCATCGCAAATGTGACCTTGTCAAAATGGCATTTTCGGTGAATTGGGTCCTCACGCAGAAACTCCAAGTTGTCGTGCATCCAGCCCATGTTCCACTTGAACGAAAACCCCAGTCCGCCGTCAACCGGCGGACGCGACACCTTGGGCCAGGCGGTCGATTCCTCGGCGATGGTCACCACGCCGGGATGCCGCGTAAGCACGTGGTGATTGACGTGTCGCAGGAATGCAATTGCCTCCAGATTTTCCCTGCCGCCGTGCTCGTTGGGCAGCCATTCGCCCGCTTCCCGCGAGTAGTCGAGGTAGAGCATCGACGCCACGGCATCCACCCGCAGGCCATCGACGTGAAAGCGCTCGCACCAATACAAAGCGTTGGCAGTGAGGAAATTGCGAACCTCAGCCCGGCCGAAATTAAAAACGAGCGTCCCCCAGTCGGGATGCTCCCCACGGCGCGGGTCGGCGTGCTCGTAGAGCGCCGTGCCGTCGAACTGCGCCAGCGCAAAGTCGTCCCTCGGGAAGTGCGCCGGCACCCAGTCAAGAATCACGCCGATGCCCGCCGCGTGCAGCGCATCAACCAATGCCGCAAAATCGTCCGGCGTTCCGTACCGGCTCGTCGGCGCGTAAAACCCCGTGACCTGATAACCCCACGACGGATAGTAGGCGTGCTCGGCCACCGGCATAAACTCGACGTGCGTAAAACCCATCTCCCGCACGTAGCCGACCAGTTCGTCGGCGAGTTCGCGGTACGAGTACGACTCGGCGTCGTTGTGCTTGCGCCACGAGCCAAGATGCACTTCATAAATGCTCATCGGCAACTCAAGCGCGTTTTGTGCTGCGCGCTGCTCGAGCCAAGCTTGGTCACTCCAAGAAAAACGGCTCGTGTCCCAGACGATCGCCGCGCTCTTCGGCGCCTTCTCGAAGAAGCGCCCCATCGGGTCGGTCTTGAGCAGCAGCCGATCCTGCGCGTTGATCAACTCGAACTTGTAATGCGCCCCCTGCCCGACCTCCGGCACGAACACCTCCCACACACCGGAGTCGCCCAAGCGCCGCATCACGTGCCGCCGGCCGTCCCAGTCGTTGAAGTCGCCGACCACGCTCACTCGCTTGGCGTTCGGCGCCCAGACGGCAAACGCCGTGCCGTGGACGCCTTCGACCTCGCGAAGCTGCGCGCCCAGCTTGTCGTAAAGCCGCAACTCGTTCCCCTCGCCGATCAGGTGCAGTTCGGCGTCGGAAAGTGTCGGGGCAGGTTGTTCGTCATTCGGCCGCACGGCGCCCATGCTGTTGAAACAGCCCCACCGCTGGCAAGGCTGGAAATGAACTTTCGCATTTACCCCGCTTGGCCAAGCGGCAACACTCGCTTGGCCAAGCGATGAGTATCACGACCAAAACAGGCGACGACGGCGAGACCGGCCTGCTGTTTTCCCGGCGAACCGGCAAGAACGACCCCCGGATTGCCGCCTGCGGCGATGTCGATGAACTCAACTCCGCCATCGGCTTGGCCAAGGCGCACCTGCAAAATACAGAATTTGCTAAAAAACTAACCACCATCCAGCAGGCACTGATCGCCCTGATGGGCGAATTGGCCACATTGCCGGAGGATGCCGGGCAATATGCCAA
>DQOE01000266.1 GCA_015658765.1 Verrucomicrobiota bacterium
CGCGCGCCCTCGACGGTGATCCAGCGGGAGTCGGCCGACTTGTTGCTCCGCGCGGCCACGGTTCACATGCGCTCGGTGGTCTCGAGGCCAAGCGTTTCGAGGCCGGTATTCAGCACTTGGCCGGTGAGGTCGCAGAGGGCCAGTCGCTGCGTGCGGATGTCGCCCTCGGCCTGGAGCACGGGGCAGTTTTCGTAAAACGAGGCGAAGTGCCCCGCCAGTTCGTAGAGGTAGTTGCAGAGGTAGTTCGGGCGGCACTCGTCGATGACCAACTCGAGCACGAGGCCGAAGCGCAACAGGTGCTTGGCCAGCGTGAGTTCCTCCGCCTGGGCAAGCGCGAACGACTCGGGCCGTGTCAGCGACTCGTCGCCAAGTTTGCGGAAGATGCTGCGGATGCGCGTGAAGGCGTAGAGCAGGTACGGCGCGGTGTTGCCGACGAGTGCGAGCATGGTGTCCCAGTTGAACACGTAGTCGCTCTGTCGGTTGCCGGAGAGGTCCGCGTACTTGATCGCGCCGATGCCGACAACGCAGGCGATGTCGCGCCGCTCCTCCTCGGGGAGGTCGGGGTTTTTTTCGCTCACGGCGTCGAAGGCGCGTTGCTCGGCCTCGTTGAGCAAACCGGAGAGGCGGATGATTTCGCCGCTGCGCGTCTTGAACGGCCTGCCGTCCTCGCCAAGGATCGCGCCGAACCAGACGTGGTTGAGCTTCATGCCGTGGCCTGGTTTCCAGCGGTTGTACAGCTCGAAGAGTTGCTGGAAGTGCAGTTGCTGCCGGCCGTCGGTGACGTAAATGACCTCGCTCGGCTGCCAACTGTTTTGCCGGTGCTCGAGCGTCGCGAGGTCGGTCGTGGTGTAGTTGGCTGCGCCGTCGCTTTTCTGGACGATGGCTGGGTGTTTCTTGAGCAACTTGTGGTGATTAAAAAAGACGACCTGCGCGCTGTCGCTTTCCTCCGCGATGCCTTGGGTGACGAGTTCGTCGACGACGCCCTTGAGGCGGTCGTTGTAAAAACTCTCGCCGAGCGTCTCGTCGAAATCGACGCCGAGGCGGCCGTAAATCTCGTCGAACTGATGCCGCGACAACTCGATCATTTCATCCCAAATGGCGAGGTTTTCGGCGTCGCCGCTTTGCAACTTGACGAGCTCGCTCCGGGCGCGGATGAGGACGGTCTCGTCCTCTTCGCAGGCGGAGTTGGTGAGCTTGTAGAGGCGCTCCATCTCGGCGAGGGCGTCCCGGCCAAGCGCGTCCCGGTCGAGGTGTTCCTTCCAGCCGACGAGCAGTTTGCCGAACTGCGTGCCCCAGTCGCCGATGTGATTGTCGGTGACAACGCTGTGGCCGAGCAGCCGGAACACCTTGGCCAAGGTGTCGCCGAGAATGGTCGAGCGGATGTGGCCGACGTGCATCGGCTTGGCCACGTTGGGCGACGAGTAGTCGATGACGATCGTGCGCGGCTCGGCGGCGGTGCGGTAAAAAAGATGCTCGCCCTTGGCCGCGCCGACGAGGGCATCGGAGAGGGCGTCGGTCTTGAGCCGGAAATTGAGAAAACCCGGCCCGGCGATATTGACCGGCTCGCAGCAGTCGGCGACGTCGAGTTGCTCGACGACTTGGGCGGCGAGTTCGCGGGGGTTGAGTTGGTTGCGCTTGGCCAAGCCCATGAGGGCGTTGGATTGGTAGTCGCCAAACTTCGGCTCGGGGCAGGGGCGGACGAGGACGCTCGAGACGTCGGCGTCGGGCATGAGCGCGAGGACGGCTTGCTGCAGTTTTTCCTGTAAGACGAGATGGATCACGGTTGGAGTCGCTTGGCCAAGCGGGATGCAGGCTTGGCCGAAAGGAAAAGTGGCGCCGGCTCAGCCCTCCTGCGAGCTGCGGATGATCTGGTACATCTCCGCCGCGTCGCCGGCATCCTCGAGCGCCTTGCGGAATTCCTTCTTGTGCAGCACCTTCGCGATCTTGGCCAGCGTGTGGAGGTGTTTTTGGAACTGACCCTGTGGCACGAGGAAAAGCATCACGAGATTGACCGGCTGGTTGTCGAGCGCGTCGAAGTTGACGCCCGCCTTGCTGCGGCCGAACGCGCCGGTGACGTCGTCGATCAGGTCGGTCGAGGCATGCGGGATGCCGATGCCGAACCCGATGCCGGTGCTCATCGAGGTCTCGCGATTCTTGACGACGGAGACGATGGCCTCGCGGTGTTCGGACTTGATACGTCCCTTGTCGACCAGTAAATCGATCAGCTCCTCGATCGCTTCCCAGCGATCAGAGGCTTTCAGATCCGTGACAACCTGTTCCTTGGTGAGAAAATCAGCCAGCTCCATGATATGCGCCCAACACCGTAACCCGGCCCGGATTTGCTACCCTTTATTGGGGCGGCTTACAAGCGCGAACTTCATTGCCAAACCGATGGACAAACTCCAGACTGCCGCTGCCCAAATGAAGACCATAATCAGGCATTGCGCAGGGCTGGCGGCGGGTATTGCCGTTTTGGCCGGTGTCGGCCTGGCCGAGGAAGCGGCCAAGCTGCCGTCGGTGGACGACATTCTCAAGCGGAACGTCGAGGCGCTCGGCGGCGAGAAGGCCATGCGCAAACTGAAGAATCGCGTGGCCCGGGGGAAGATCGAGTTGGCCGTATTCGGTGCGGAGCTCCCGGTCGTCATGCGGCAGGCGGCGCCCAACAAGGAAATGATGGAATTGACGATTGAGGGGTTGGGGACGATTCGCGACGTGTTCGCCGGCAGCAAGGGCTGGACGGAAACACCCGATGGCACGGTGACCGAAAAAAAGGAGCGCGAATTGGCCAACAAAAAAATCGACGCCGATTTTTACGCCTACCTGAATTTCAAAAAAAACTATCCCACGATCAAGCTGCAGGGCGTGGAGCAGGTCGCCGGTAAAAAAGTCTTTGCCGTCAGGATGACGCCGAAGAAAGGGGACGCGGACACGTTTTATTTTGATGCCGCGACGGGATTGGTCGCCGGCGTTGCCTCCACCGCCGAGATGCAGGGGCAGGAGGTGAAAACCAGGGTGCTTTTTCGCGACTACAAGGCGGTGGACGGAGTGCAGATTCCGCACACTCTGGAACTGGAGGAACCGGCGTCCGCTGGGTTTACGATTCGGCTCGAGTCGGTGAAGCACAACCTCAAGCCCGACTCCAAGTGGTTCAGGAAAACCAAGTGAGCGAGCGGGAGAAGATTGTCTCGGGGATCGAGGCCGAGGGACTGGTGGCGATCGTGCGCGTGCGGCGGCCCGAGTTGATGCTGCCGTTGGCCAAGGCGCTTGTCGCGGGCGGTATCCGGGCGGTGGAGTTGACGATGAGCATCCCCAACGCGCTCGAGGCGGTTCGCACGATTGACCGCGAACTCGGCGATAAAATTTTGCTCGGCGTCGGCACGGTGATCGACGACGACACGTGCCGGGCGGCGATCGATGCTGGGGCGAAGTACGTCATCAGCCCGATCACCCGGCCGTCGCTTGTCGCGGCGGCGCACGCGCTGGACCGGCCGGTGATGCTGGGTGCCTATACGCCGACCGAGGCACAGGCCGCACACGAGGCCGGCTCGGATTTCGTCAAGATTTTCCCGGCCGACACGCTTGGCCCAAGCTACATCAAGTCGCTGCTCGCGCCGCTGCCGCACCTGAAAATCGTCCCCACCGGCGGGGTGAACCTCGACACGATGGAGGCATAC
>DQOE01000162.1 GCA_015658765.1 Verrucomicrobiota bacterium
AGCTGATGGCACAATATCGCCGGCCAGGCCAATTGCCGCATCAGCGGCCCGGCGAACTCCTCGAACGTGTCCGACAGGATGACCACCTGCGTGATCGTACGCAGCTCGTCAAGGAAAGCTCTCGCCCCCTCCAGCGGCGCGAGTGTGCCGATCACCTCCTGGATATCCGCCAGCTTCAGGCCATTCTCGGCGAGGATGGCCAGGCGCCCGGCCATCAACTCATCGTAGTCCGGGATGTCGCGCGTGGTCAGCTTGAGCTTCTCGATCCCGGTTTTCTCAGCGAAAGCGATCCAAATCTCCGGGACCAGCACCCCCTCAAGATCCAGCGTGACGATGGTTTGTTGCTTCATGTCAGTGCCCGTTGCCAAGCGGAAACGGCGCGGACTGTTGTCCGCGCCGCCGCCAAATCAATCAAGCCGAATCGCGCTTGGCCAAGCGGCCGCCGGTTCAGTTGTTGTAGCCCGACTCGCCGTGAGCGGTGAGATCCAAGCCCTCCTCTTCCTCGCTCTCAGAAGCCCGAAGGCTCCCCCCGCAGATGGCCTTCACGAGATAGAGGATGATCACCGACACGATCAAGGTGTAGACGATGGCGATTGCCGAGGCTTTAAGTTGAACTAGGAATTGTGCGCCCACGCTGTACGTCTCCGCATCCGGAATGGAAATGACCCCCTTGCCGCCCAGCGTTGTTGAAGCAAAAAACGCCACCATCAACGTGCCGACCAAGCCGCCCACGCCGTGCACTCCGAAAACATCGAGCGAGTCATCATAACCGAACTTCGACTTCACCGAGGTTGACGCCACCCAGCAAATAAACCCGGCTGCAGCGCCAATGGCCAAGCCACCGATCGGGCCAACATCCCCCGATGCCGGCGTGATCGCCGCCAAGCCGGCGATGGAGCCAGTCACCGCGCCCAACACACTGGCCTTGCCGTGTTTTAGCTTTTCTGCCAACGACCACACGATCGTCGCCGTCGCGGCGGAGATATGGGTGACGAACAAAGTCTGGGCTGCGTCGCCGTTGGCCGCCAAGCCGCTGCCGGCATTGAAACCGAACCATCCCACCCAAAGCATGCCCGTGCCCATCACGCACATGGGTAGATTGTGCGGCTGGAACTGGGCCGTCCTGTACCCCTTGCGCGGCCCCACCATGATGCAGACCACCAACGCACCTATACCAGCCGTGATATGCACCACAATGCCACCTGCCAAGTCCTTCGTGCCCCACCCCAGCATGAAGCCGTTGTCACCCCAAACCCAGTGGCAGACCGGCGCATACACCAAAATCGCCCACAGCGTCGTAAACAAAACCATCGCTGAAAACTTCATTCGCTCGACAAACGCCCCCACCATTAACGCCGGTGTGATGATGAAAAATGTCATCTGAAACGCCATAAAGAGATACTCCGGTATCGCCTTGCCTGAGTCGCCCACCGTCGAACTGGCGTCCACTCCACCAGCGAACACCTTGGCCAAACCGCCGTAGTAAGGATTGGCCTCGCCAAACGCCAATGAATAGCCGCACACCAACCACAACACCGACATCACGGCCATGATCATGAAACAGTGCATCAACACCGACAGGACGTTTTTGCGCCTAACCAACCCGGCGTAAAATAACGACAACCCCGGGATGGTCATAAACAACACCAACGCCGTGGCCGTAAGAATCCAAGCCGTGTTGGCCGGATTGACGGCAGCCTCGGCCTCTTGGGCCAAAGCTGTGGATGGGATCAGGCAAAGGCCTGCCAATAACGATAGAACGCAAGCGACTCTCTTCATTGATAATTTAGTTGTTTGTTGCCCTCGAGCCAGCAATTTCACCTGATTCAACGAACAGATGCTCCAAAAACTTAACTAACTCAAAGCCAACGGGTTAAAAGCAAAACAAATGCCATTATAGTTTAGTGATATTATTTTAACTTTATAATGAACAGTGTCACAACGACTTATGCGCATCAAAAAGGGAACCTTCATGCAAACGCCTCCTCTCAAAAGTGATACCCCTTTTTTGCAAATTGTTTCTTTTTGTTCGTCCAGGCCAGAATGACGCAACACAAACGCTTGGCATCCGGCGGATTTCTTTCGCATTAGATGAACAACGGTTACAGAGAAAATGTGCCTTCACCCAAGCGCTTGGCCAAGGTGCCTCCGCTTATTGGCATTGTAATTGCCTACGCCCAGTGATTGTCGGCCAGCTTGGCCAAGCCGAACAGCGCGTTGAGCGTAATCGCAAACGGATTACGCAGTCAACGGCAGCGAAAAAAGACTTGAAAACCATGTTATAAGCACCCCTAATGGGCAGGGGTCTTGAACAGGCCCCTGTTTTGTCGCCCAGTACGGTTTCAGGCGGCATGGCGTAATTTTTTATCCCTAAAAACATGAGTAAAGCGAAACTAGAATACATCTGGCTGGACGGCTACAAGCCGACCCAAAGCCTGCGAAGCAAGACCAAGGTCGAGACTGATTTTGGTGGAACATTGGAAGACTGCCCCGTGTGGTCATTTGACGGTTCATCGACCGAACAAGCTGAAGGCAGCGACTCAGATTGTCTCCTCAAGCCGGTTGCCCTGTTTCCGGACCCCGACAAAATCGGCACCGACAACTGGCTGGTCATGTGCGAAGTTCTCAACGCCGACGGCACCGCGCATGAATCGAACGGACGCGCCACCATCAACGACGACGACGACGATTTCTGGTTCGGCTTCGAGCAGGAATACGTCTTGTGGGACACCGACACCGATCTACCGCTTGGTTTCCCGAAGGGCGGTTTCCCCGGCCCGCAGGGTCCTTTCTACACCTCCGTCGGTGCTGCCAACGCAATCGGCCGGGACATCGTCGATGAGCATTTACAAATCTGCCTCGATGCAGGCATCAATGTCGAGGGCATCAACGCCGAGGTGATGATGGGCCAATGGGAGTACCAGGTTTTCGCCAAGGGCGCAGCCCGATCCGGCGACGAAATGTGGGTTGCGCGATACCTGCTAGAGCGCATTGGCGAGCGTTACGGCGTCTCCGTGAACCTGGAGCCTAAACCCATCAAGGGCGACTGGAACGGCTCCGGCATGCACGCCAACTTCTCCAACGGAGCCATGCGCGACCAGGGCGGCGAGGCTCTCATGAACAAGATTTGTGAGGAATTCAGCAATAACATCCAAGAGCACATCGAAGTGTACGGTGCCGACAACGACCAACGCCTGACCGGGCTGCACGAAACCCAAGCGATCGACCAGTTCTCCTACGGGGTTTCCGACCGTGGCGCCTCCATCCGCATCCCGGTGGCCACCATCGATGGCGGCTGGAAAGGTCGCTTGGAAGACCGTCGTCCAGCGTCCAACGGCGACCCGTACAAAATTGCGGCCGTCATCATCAAGACCACCAAAAAAGCGCTGTCTTAAACCCGGCCTCAATCCCTTTAAACCAAAGATCGGCGAACAACCGCCGGTCTTTTTTTGTTTAGACCACGCATCTCATCCCGCTTGGCCAAGCGCGGGGTGCTTGCTCAACTGCCTTGTTGTGCCACGGTGCCAATCAGGCGCACCGCAATCACCACCGACAACAGCAGCAGGAGAAAGCCGGATACGTGGGAAAACCGCACGAGCGTCCTGTCCGAGAACTGGTTTCGCACCCGGGCACTTCCCAACACGAGCAGAGTAAACCAGGCGGCAATGCCCAGGCCGGCACCGGCGGCACAGGCCATCCGGCTTTGCCAGGCGGGTTGCAACGTTCCGTTGGCCAGCAGCACGGCGGAAATCATGATCCAAAACAGGAGCACGTTGGGGTTCACCAGCACCCGGACGAAGCCGGTCCAAAACATCGTGTG
>DQOE01000409.1 GCA_015658765.1 Verrucomicrobiota bacterium
GTGGGGATGGCTGTCCCCAGCCGACCGCAACACCTGGCCAAGCCGAAGGCCCGAAGGAGCGACACCGGCAAAAAAATCAATCTGCACGCATCCGCAAAATCTGCGGATAAAAAACAGGGGCGTTTTTCAAACCGCGAATGGACGCCAATGGACACGAACATTCCGTGGAAAATTTCATCTCGCAAAAACAATCCTGTTCATCCTGTCCATCCATGTTCCGTTTCAACCTCTCCAAATCCGTGTTCATCCGTGTAATCTGTGTCTCTTTTTCGCGCCCGTTCGCGTCCATTCGCAGTTGAAAAAACTTGCCCGCTAGTGAGCCTTCCCCGAAGCTCCCCGCCACCTCTTAAGAATCATGAGCGCAGACGCAAAAATAGTGGAACTCGGGCTTGAACTCCCGCCCGCCCCGGCGCCGATGGGCGTTTACAAGCCGATCGTCATCACCGGCAATCTCGCCTACCTCTCCGGCCACGGCCCGGTGCAGTCCGACGGCACACTGATGACCGGCCGCGTCGGCAACGACCTCGACCTGGACGCCGGGTACCAGTCCGCCCGGCAGGTCGGCCTCACGATGCTCGCCACGCTCCGGGCCAATCTCGGCAGCCTTGACCGCGTCCAGCGCGTCATCAAGGTGCTCGGCATGGTCAACTGCACGCCCGACTTCCCCGACCACCCGAAGGTCATCAACGGCTGCAGCGAATTGTTCGCGCAGGTTTGGGGCGAGGAAAACGGCGTCGGCGCACGCAGCGCGGTCGGCATGGGCTCATTGCCCGGCAACATCCCCACCGAGATCGAGGCCATCTTCGAGATCGACTAAATCCGCATGGCGGACGACTGGCACACGCTCGCCGACCCGGACGAGATACCCTCGCCCGCCCTTCTCGTTTACCCTGAGCGCATCGGCGAAAACATCCGCCGCATGATCGCCGCGCTTGGCCAGGCGGAGCGGCTGCGGCCCCACGTCAAGACGCACAAGATGGCCGAGGTCGTGCAGTTGCAACTCAAGGCCGGCATCAGCAAGTTCAAGTGCGCCACCATCGCCGAGGCGGAGATGCTCGGCCAAGCGGGCGCAAAAGACGTGCTGCTGGCCAACCAGCCGGTCGGCCCCAACATCGACCGTCTGCTTGGCCTGGGCGGCTGGTTTCGCGACGTCCGTTTTTCAACCATCGCCGACGACGCCGAGGCGGTCGGCAACCTGGCCCAAGCCGCCCAAGCCGCCGGCGTCACCCTTCCCATCTGGCTCGACCTCGATGTCGGCATGGGTCGCACCGGCATCGCGCCCGGCCAAGCGGCGGCGACGCTGTACAAGCTCATTGGCCAGTTGCCCGGTGTCGAGCCGGCGGGGCTGCATCTTTACGACGGACACCTGCACGAGGGCGACCCGGCCAAGCGCCTGGCCAAGTGGCAGACGATGATGGACGAGGTGCGCCCGTTCCGCACCGGCCTCGAGGCCGACGGACTGCCGGTGCCGGGCGTGGTCGGCGGTGGCACGCCGACGTTCCCGTTTCACACCCAACACACCGACCACGAGTGCAGCCCCGGCACGACGCTGCTGTGGGACTTCGGCTATCGCGACGCGTTCCCCGATCTCGAATACCAAAACGCCGCCGTGCTGCTCACTCGCGTCATCAGCAAACCGGGCAGCGACTGCATCACGCTCGACCTCGGCCACAAGGCGGTCGCGGCGGAGAACCCGCATCCGCGCGTGCAATTCACCGGCCTCGACAACGCCGAACCGGTCGTGCACAGCGAGGAGCACCTCACGCTCCGCACGGCGGAGGCGCGGCGATTCAATGTCGGCGACTGCCTCTACGGCATCCCGCGGCACATCTGCCCGACCGTCGCGCTGTACGACCGGGCGCACGTGATTCGAGGCGGAAAACTCACCGCCCAATGGCAAGTCACCGCCCGCGCCCGCAAGCTCACTTTTTAACTCAACGATTGAATGGCATGCCGCACAACCAAATAGATATAGAGCGCTCTCCCTCTCCCCGCAGCGGTCGCGACAGCGTCGTGGAGTGCGGCGCTGCGCGCCGCTTTGGAGCGCTCCGGAAAGAGGCAGACGCTACCGCACTCCAAGACGCTCCCGCGACACACCAACCCCGCTTGGCCAAGCGCGTCCCGGATGAATCCTGAAAACCGATGAGTGAATCCTCCAGCGCCGAGACACGCAGCTTGTGCCAAAGCCGGCGCGAGTTGTGGCTCATCCTGCTGGCTTGGCTGGGGTGCGCGCTGTGGGTGATCGGCTACAGCGCGACTAACGGCTACGACCTCGCACCGGAGGAGGTGTCCACCGTGCTGGGGTTTCCGGGCTGGGTGTTTTGGGGTGTCGTGACACCTTGGATGATCGCGAACGCCTTCACGTTTTGGTTCTGCCTGCGTGCCCTGAAAAATGACGAAGACGAGGAGGCGGTCCCATGAACGAAACCGCCGCCGGCAGCACCGCCAACTCGGCCCTCGTCACCTTTGCGATCTATCTGCTCGGCGTGTTTGTCCTCGCCTGGCTTTCGAGCCGGGTGCGGCGAAAAAAAGAGTTTGTCGGCGAATATTTTCTCGGCGGCCGCAGCCTTGGCCTGTGGGCGTTCGCGCTGACCTTCGCGGCGACCAGCTCGTCCGGCGGCAGTTTCATGGGGTTCCCGTCGCTGGTTTACACGCACGGCTGGGTGCTGGCGCTGTGGATCGCCAGCTACATGCTGGTGCCGCTCGTCGGCATGGGGTTGCTCGGCAAGCGCGTGAACCGGCTCGCCCGCCAGTCCGGCGCAGTGACGATTCCCGACCTCATCAAGGCGCGTTTCCGCTCCGAGTCGGTCGGGATGATAGCCACGCTGCTGGTGCTCTTTTTTATGTTTTTCTATCTGCTCGCCCAGTTCAAGGCCGGCAGCAAAATCATGACCACCCTGCTGCAGGACGTGGCCATTTATCAATCGGCCGTCAACGCCGTCGGCGGCGCGATCGACGGACTGCCGTGGATCGGCAGTGCGGAGCCGGACTACGTGCTGTGCCTGCTGGTGTTCGCGTTCTCGGTGATCGTGTACACGGCGTTTGGCGGCTTCCGCGCGGTGGTGTGGACCGACGTGATGCAGGGCATTGTCATGGGCGTCGGGGTGATCATCCTGCTGTACCTCACGCTTGGCCAAGTGGGCGGACTGACCAAGGCCACCGAGCAATTGAAAGAGATGACGCCGCCCGAGACCGGCATCGGCATCGTCACGCTTGGCCAAGCGCACACCGAAACGACGACACTGCCCAAGGGCGATTGGCTGCGCCTGTCCGACGGCGGTATCGCGCGGCTGGCCGAGCAGGCCAGCTTGGCCAAGGGCGAAACCCGAACCGAAGCCAAGCTGCTCAAGATCACCACCCCGGCTGAAGTCGACCGAATTGACCCTACAGATTTCGGTTTCACTGTTACCGCCACATTCACGGCGGACGAGACCAAGGGCTACGGCAGCGGACGCAAGGGCGTTTACGTCAGTGCGCCGGGGCCGCATCCGGAGAGGGAAGACGGCTTCCTCAACGTGTGGGTCGCGATCAGTTTCTTTTTCTTCTGGGCATTCGGCTCCGCAGGTCA
>DQOE01000216.1 GCA_015658765.1 Verrucomicrobiota bacterium
CAGCTCGCTCGACACGGCGAGATTGAACAGGTTGTCCGTGTGCCCCAGCTTGGCCAAGGGCCGGTGATGGATCGTCACCCGTGTGCCGTAAATGCCGGCCCGGCGCAGCGCCGCCCGGGCGCGGGCCGCCTCGCCGGCATCGGCGGTCACACCGATCACGGTCAGTTCCGTGCGCTTGGCCAGCGCGAACGCCAGCCGTCCCTCGCCGCAGCCGTAGTCGATCGCGTAGCCCTTCCGGATGCCGGTGGCCGCGAGGATCGCCTCGGCGGCGGCGCGGCTTTTGCGCATCCGCTCATCCTCCGCGTAAGGCGACTCGACGGCGGTGATGTCCGGGCGCGAATAGTTGAAATCGGATTCACCGGTCGCCGGTGCAAGCCACTGGGTCTGCCCGTCCTGCTCGACGCCGACCGAGTAATGATACTCCGTCCCGGGTTGGATGCCGGGGATAACGGCTTCGTGCTGCCGTGTCTTCTTCGGCAGATTGATGCGGTTCTGAAGCGTCGGCGTCGTGCCGTACGCGAGGCGCGTCGGCATCGGCTTGGCGGTTTCCCAGCGGACGACCGCCTCGCTTGGCGAGGCAAACGCGAGGTACGGCCCGGCGCTCAACTCACGGTTGGTGAGAACGACCGGTGGCTTGGGGCGGGTGGCGTGTTTACCCTTGGTGCTGTTGTAGCGGGTGCGAATCTGCTGGCTCGAGAGCGCACGGTTGTAAAGGCGCACCTCGGAGATGAATCCTTCCAGCGGATAAAACTCGTTGTCGTCGAGGTAGCAGCCGATGACGAATGTGGCCGGCGAGTAGTCGATCGATCCGCGGCGGTTGGTATTGCTGCCGCGTTCGGTGCCATTGACGTAAATGCGCATCCGAGAGCCGTTGTAGGTACCGACCACATGATACCAGCGTCCGGTCTGGAACGAGGTCGAGGCGTTCAGGTAGGTGAGATCGCCGCCGGTGGACAGCGCGAAGTTGAACTTGTCATTGTTGTAGCCGAGTACCCAGCCTTTCTCGAAACTGCCATTGTCCTGTAGACAGCCGACGATACCGCCCCACTCGGCCGGTGAGTTCACGGCCACCCACGCCTCGGCGGTGAGCTTGCCTGTTGGCAGCGTCTTGGCCTCGTCCTTGCCGGCCAACTCGATGTAGGTGTCCGTCCCGTCGAAGTAGAGCGCCGGCGGGTTTTGCACCGGCACCATCCGCCCGTGCAGCAGGCCGTCCTCGTTTCCGGACAGGTCCTTCACCGTCGTAATGTCGATGTTCTCCGGCGAGAGCACCCACTGGTTCACCGGGCTTTGCGCGAACCCGGAAACGCAACCGAGCAGCAGCACGGCCGTATTAACGGATGCGTTTGGCCAAGGTTTATTTCGTCGGATCATGTCAGGGATTCATGGCGTTGAGGCGGTTCACGATGACGCCACGGTAAAAATAGTTGCGGCCGTCCGGCGTCTCGAGGAACGACTGTACGCTGCCGTCGCCGGGCACGTTCTCGAAGCCGGGGAGAGTTTCCCAGTGCCCTTGGCCAAGCGCGGCGCGGCGTTGCAGCGTGTACTCAAGCCCGGTGAGTGTCGGGATCGAGAGCTTGGTTTTGCCTCCGGTGGCCGAGTCAATTTTCACGGCGAAAATCGAGGCGGGATCGGCCGGGTGCGTCCCGGCGGCGATCTCATGAGCATCGCTCGCGCCGTCGCGGTCGCTGTCGGCGAGCAGCGGGTACGAGCCGTAAAACTTGGCCTCGTCGAGATCGACCAGGCCGTCGCCGTCGCTGTCGCGATCGAGCCCCCAGGTCGAGAGGCTAAAGTCGTCGAGGTAACTGTTCGCACCGGCGAGCCGCTTGGCCCCGTGGAAGCGCGCCACCGAGTTGTCCTTGAAACCGAGCTTGTCCAGGGCCGGCTTGCCGTCCACCCACACGTCGAACCGCTTGGCTTCGTAGTCAGTGCGAATGGTGAGTCGCGTGAATCGGTCGCTCGGCAGCTCCGCTACTGTGATGAAGTTACCGCCGCCTGAGCCGTCGCCGTCGAGAGCGATGAGTTTCCCGCCGCGAAACAGCAGCAAGCTGCTTGCAATGCCATCGGGAATCTGTCGCGCCTGGCTAATGCCGCGATCCTGTATGAACGCATCGGCCCACAGCACCGGCTCCGGGTTCTCGAGGGTCATCTCGATGACGCAGTCGCCGGTGCGCACCGCCTGGCCGCCATGCGCGACGCGACTGCTTTGGATTTCTGCGCTGCCCTTGGCCACGCGCCACGGGCCGGTCTGTGCCGTGATCGCTCCCGGCAGGAACGCCACCGGCTCGGTCGGCTCAAAGCCGGTCGAGTAGATCACACCCAGCTTTTGCGGCCGGATGGTTTGCGCCTCGGAGGTGATTTCGCCGTCAGCAGTTCGCTGCACAAAAACAAACTCCTGCTCGACGAAGACCGGCAGAGAGTCGAGCCGGGCCACGACCGCGCCGCTCGTGTCTGGTGTCAATTCACGCGATTTCCAAGTCGCCTCGCTGCCGGCCTCACGCCAGCGCAACTCGACCGTGCCCTTGGCCGGGTCGGCGATGGTGCCGCGAATGACGGCGTGATCCTCGCCGAGGGCAATGATCGGCTTGGTGGCGAGCACCGGTGGCGTTTGCTCGCGCAGCATGAGGGCGTTCAACTGGCCACCGCTGGGAGACTGGAGGATCACGCGCAGGTCGCCGTCGTTGCCGCTCTGGATGAATTCATACCGGCAGACATCGCCGCGCGCCGTCTGGGCGTTTCCGGCGGTATCGATTGTTGTTGTGCGGTTGAACTGGCCGTTGACCGTGACACGGCCCGGCGCCACGGCACTTCGATTCTCGAACGTCGAGACATCCCACAGCGTGAATGAAACTGACTTGGCCGCGCCACCGGCCGGTGTGCTTGCGAACAAAACCAGTTCGTAGTATCTGGCCGGATCGAGCCCGGACAGGTCGATGAAATGAACTTTGCCGACCGGGAGCGGTGTACCGCCCTCGCAGTTGACCCTGTTGGCGAACACGCCTCCCGCATCGGTGCCGGCGGGTGCGTCGTCGCCGATCTCCGCTTGGCCAAGCGGCGAGCCGTTTATGGATAATTTCAATTGAACGCCGCCCGCTTGGCCGGTGGCGATGTCGATGAGGTTGCCGGTTTTCAAGACCGTGCCGGTGCTGGCTTTCAGTTCAGCCAACGTCGCACCAATGCGGGAGATGGATTTGTCACGGTGGCTCGGCGCGCCAAAGTCGTTGTAAGCCACCCAGCCAGCCCAAGCCGTTTGGCCAAGCGACAACACAACGAGCAACAGGCAAACCCCAGCCAAGCGCTTGGCCAAGCGGATGATTTGATGTCGTGCTTCGTTCATGGGCTATTCGCCGACGTAAATGTTCTTGATCTCGGTGCAGGCCTCCATCGCGGACATGCCGAGATCGCGACCAAGGCCGCTGCGCTTGAACCCGCCGAACGGTGCCTCGGTGTGCACGCTCGAGTGGGTGTTGATGCTGATGACGCCGCTCTCGACTTGCCGCGCCACGCGCAGCGCCCGGCTCAGGTCGTTCGACCAAATGGAGCCGCTCAGGCCGAAGTTGGTGTCGTTCACCTCTCGCAACATTTTGGCCTCGTCGGTGAACGGGCGCAGGCAAACGACCGGCCCGAAAATTTCCTCGCGCCACGCGCGGTCACCGATCTCGACGCCGGTGATCACGGCGGGATTCAGGTAAAAACCGCTCCCGTCTGGCCGGTCGCCGCCAGTGCGGATGTCGCGGCCAGCGCCCCTGGCCTCGGTGACGAATGACTCGGAGATTTCGCGCTGTGCCGCGCTGACCATCGGGCCAAGCTGTGTTTCGTCGAGCGTCGGATCGCCTATCTTGAGCGACTCGGTGGCGGCGACAAACTGGTTCACGAAATCGTCGAAGATCGATTGCTCGATGAACATGCGACTGCGGGCACAGCAGTCCTGGCCCGTATTGGCGAACACGCTCATCGGCGACTCGGCGGCGGCGCGCTGCCAGTCGGCATCGGCGAAGACGATGTTCGGCGACTTGCCGCCGAGCTCGAGCGACACGCGCTTGATGTCGTCAGCGGCGAGTTTCATGATTTTTGCGCCGACCTCGGTCGAGCCGGTGAAGCCGATTTTGCGGACGAGCGGGTGGGTGGCCAGCGCGTTGCCGGCTTCCGGGCCGGCGCCGGGCAACACCTGCAGCACGCCATCGGGCAGGCCGGCTTCCCGCGCTAGTTGGCCGAGCAGCAGCGCGGTCAGCGGCGTGAGCGACGCCGGCTTGAGCACGACCGAGTTGCCGGCGGCCAGCGCCGGGGCGACTTTCCAGCATGCGATGAGGAACGGAAAATTCCACGGCGTGATTGCAGCAATGACGCCCATCGGCTGCCGCAGGGTGAAGTCGAACCCGCCCCGCGCCACGGGGATCGTCCGGCCGCACAAGTGGCCGATGGCCCCGGCGTAATACTCGAAGACCTTCGCCCCGGCGTCGGTCTCCCAGCGGGCATCGCCGATCGGCTTGCCGCCGTTGCGCGTCTCGAGCTGGGCGATGGCCTCGATGTTGTCGCGGATGCGCTTGGCCAAGCCGTGCAACAGCTCGGTGCGCTGGCCCGGCGGCATGTCGCGCCAGCCGGATTCGAACGCCGCCTGGCCCGCCTCGGCCGCCTGGCCAATTTCACCCGCGGTGGCGGAACTGACCTCGGCGAACGTCTCCTCCGTCGCCGGGTTGACGATGGCCAAGCGCTTGGCTCCGGAGCCGTCAAGCCACTGGCCGTTGATCAAAAGTTGAGTTGGAAAATCGCTCACAGTGCTTTCAGAAAAAGTTCCTTCAAATCCTCACGCGTGACCGGCACGGGGTTGGTTTGGTGGCAGGGATCGACCCAGGCCTGATCGGCCAGCGCCTCGATGTGTTGCTCCTCCACGCCGACGTCCTCGAGCGACGGTTGCATGCCGCAGCGTTGGATGAAGTCGTCGATGAATTGGACGGTTTGCTCGTCAGCCTCGGTGTCGCTGCACGAGACGATGTCGAGCCCGGAGGCCAAGCCGATGCGGCGATAGACACCCGGTTTGCGATGAGCGTTGAAGCGCATGACGTGCGGCAGGCAGATGGCGTTGGCCGTGCCGTGGTGCACGCCGCAAATCGCCGAGAGCGGATGCGCCAGCGAGTGCGTTGCGCCGAGATCCTTTTGGAACGCCACGCCGCCCATCGCGGCGGCGACGAGCATGTGGCCGCGGGCGTCGATGTCCGAGCCATCGGCGATGGCTGCCGGAAGCGCTCGCACGATAAGCGCGATGCCCTCGAGCGCGACGCCGTCGCACAGCGGCTGAAACACCGGCGAGGTGTACGACTCGATGCAGTGGGTGAG
>DQOE01000384.1 GCA_015658765.1 Verrucomicrobiota bacterium
AGTGACGTGACATCTGAATCGACGAACATCCGGGACTCTATCGAGAACAACCGCCAAAGAGGTCGCGCGGATAATCGTGTCCGACGGCAGTTCGTCGAGTTGGCTATGCCGGAGACGAAATCGGAGGGTAACGGCGAAACGGCTGCAACCGGGGAGGGTGCCATTGTATCGGTGAACGGCTTGGCCGATCACGAGATGGCAGCCAGGGTTCCGGAGGGGCGCAAGCAGGCCTTGTTCGAATCCAGACGGGAGGTGAGCGACGAGGACGATGTGTCGAGGGCAGGCGTGCAAAAGAATGTGGCGCTGATTCCGGCCGCGCCGACGAATCAACCGGTCCCAAGGTTTGCCAACAAGGATGCACAGTCCGAGAGCAGTTCGGCGGGCGAACCGGCGGAAGGCGCTGAACTGTACGGGTTTCAAAACCAATTGGGACGCGAGTTCGGCGAGGGGAAGTCCGCCGACATGGCGGGGGTGGCCCACGGCATGGCGGCGACTACTGGCAACCTCGAACTGGGCTACGATCCCCCGACGGCCGATGCCGCACCGGAGCGTGACTTTGGAGCGTTCCCTATCGATTCTCTCCACTCGGTTGCAGAAGCGGATCGGCCGAAGATGGAGGAGTATTTCAAGAGTCCGACCTTGCCGGGGCCGGCGACTCCACCGATGCCCCAGGCCGGTGCCAAGGTTCTTGCCGACAACGGCAGGACATCCGGTTGGTATTATGAAGCTGCCGATAAGTCAGCAATCAACAATCGCGCCAACGTATCGGCAGATGGTCGTGCCCAAGGCAGCTGGGACACCCTCGAGCAGGGTCAGGTGGCGGCGAGACAGTGGGGGAATTATCGCGGGGAGATAGTTGGTGAAGACCGAAAGAAAGCCAATCTAATCGGCGGCATGGGTGGCATGGGTGGGGGCGGCTTTGGCGATGCTTATGCGGGCGGCTTTTATGGCGGCCAAGCGCAGGGGCTTGGCATGCCTAATCCGGGAGCAATGGGCGGCGCGCCCCAAGGCCCGGTCTCCAGCGAGGGCGAGGGAGCGACCACCTTGAGCCTGAATGTGGATGGCAACGGGAGGATCGAGTTGGATGGAAAACCCGGTGCCTTTGGGCGTGGCCAGAGGGCGCAAGCACTCGAAACAAAAGGGGTTCTCGGATTCGCCGGCCGGGCCTTTCGGAAGTCGTCCAATGGCGTGCCGGTGACTGTCGGCCAGCCGGTCCATGCCGGAGCCGTTACTGAGATGCTGAGTGTCCCGGCCAATGAGTTTGGCGAGCGCAACTTGGCCAAGGGCAAGTCCGCTCAGTTGGAACAAGCCGCCGAGCTCGATCAATCCGGTGTGGCGGATCTTTTTTTCGACGACCAACTGAGCCGGGGAATGAGGCAGAAACAGGAGCATCAGGCGATCGTGGTGACCGCCGGTGCCTTCGACTTCGTTACCCAGGATGAAGAAGTGGAAGAGGAAGGCCAAACGGAAGTCCCCACACTGGGAGACGTGCCGGTGCTGGGCAGTGTGTTCCGTCGCTTAGCCGAGCCGGCCAAGGCGGCCAGGGAACTGGAAGCCACATATTTGGAATTAACCGTTGATGAAAAGGCACGACCTCAAAGAAGCCGGTCGTCAAGGGTGTCCGGTCGCCAAAGCCAGTCGCGGTTCAAGGAAGACGCAGACGCGCTGGCCGAATTGCCGGCCGAGGAATACGAGTCGCTTGCGACGGCAGTTAACGAGACCAAGTCGATCCCCACCAGCAGTCGGGAGCAATTGATGACAAAGGCGTTTGACGTTGACCGCAAGCGGGTGGCCTCCCGAAAACCGAGGGGTGCATCCGAGTCCGGCAAGGAGGTGTTGCTGCAAGGTGTCAAGCAGGCGGAGGCCAACAAGAAATTATCCGTGCGCAAGCCCACAGCCAAACCGCAGAGCGCCCAGCCGCTGTCCCGATTGAGCTTGGCCAAGCGCGAAGAGTCACTGAAATTGAAAGCGGCAAAAGTTGAAGAGAAACTTCGGCAGGAGCTGAAAGAGATCGAAAAGGAACCGCCGCAACCGGCCAAGCCGCCCGCGCCATCGGTGGTGTACACGCCGCGCCCGGAGACGCTCACGGCTCAGAACAACTTCTCCACCTTCTCGCTGAATGTGAGCGATGTGTCGTTCAAGACCACCCTGGCCAGTTTACAGACTAACAAGCTGCCCGAGCCAGGCGATGTGCGCAGCGAGGAGTTCCTCAACGCGCTGGAGTATCGCGACCCGATGCCGCGCGCCGGTGAACCGCTGGCGTTTCACTGGGAGCGTGCCCGGTCGCCCTTCGCACACGACCGGGACATCGTCCGGTTTTCGGTGCGCACGGCGGCGCTTGGCCGCCAGCCGGGCCGGGCGATCAACCTGGTTTGCCTGCTGGACAACTCCGGCTCGATGGAGCGCGAGGACCGGGTGAGCATCGTGCAGCAGGCGTTGAGCGTGTTGGCGCGCAAGCTCACGCCGAATGATCGCGTCAGTCTGGTCACGTTTTCGCGCACGCCGAAGTTGCGGATCGACGGCATGCGCGGCGGCAATCGCGACGCGTTTTTGAAGGCATCGACCGGTTGGATACCGCAGGGCGGCACGCACGTGGAAAAGGCACTCGTGCTGGCTTACGAGACGGCGAAAAAACACTTTATCCCCGGTGGCAACAACCGCGTGATCCTGCTGACCGACGGCGCGGCGAACATGGGCAACGTCGATCCGTATCAGCTCCGCAAAACCGTTGAGGCCAACCGCAAACAGGGCATTGCGCTGGACTGTTTCGGCATCGGTTGGGAGGGGTACAATGACAACCTGCTCGAGGTGCTCGCCCGTAACGGCGACGGACGCTACGGCTTTTTGGATCAACCGGTGCAGGCGGTGGCTGAGTTTGAGCAGAAACTGCTCGGAGCGTTCCAGGTTGCCGCCTCGGACGTGAAGACGCAGGTGGAATGGAATTCCAAGCGGGTGACACGATTCCGTCAAGTCGGCTATCTGCGGCACCAGTTGAAGAAGGAGGATTTCCGCAACAACAAGGTCGACGCGGCGGAGATCAGCGCGGCGGAAGCCGGCAACGCCCTGTACGTCATCCAGATCAACCCGGATGGCGAAGGGCCGCTGGGCATGGTTCGGGTGCGCTACAAGGTGCCGTTCACCAACGAATACACCGAGCTGGAGTGGAGCCTTGCCTACGAGCCGGCTGCAGCGCCGCTGGAGCAGGCCGGACCGGCGATGCGGCTGGGCTGTGTTGCGGCGACCTTTGCCGAGTGGCTGGCGCAGAACCCGTACGCCCAGGGCGTGCAGTTGGCCGATCTGCAGGGGTTGATGTCCGGGATCCCGTCGATCTACGCCACCGACGAGCGCCCGGCCCAGCTCGAGTGGATGATCGGCAAGGCGCGCATCCTCGCCGGTAACTAAGTGACTTTCGAAATGAAAACCAAATTAACAATGAACAGCCTGAGGAAATTCATAGGAGCAACCGGCGCAGTGCTTGCGCTTGGTCTGTTTGGAGCGAAGAGCGCGTCGGCACTTGGTTCCGTCGCCCACGTCCACACGCACGCCCATGCGGTGGTGCCGGTCTCGCGATCCTTTGTTGCGCCAGGCACGAGAACCGTCACGGTGACCGGGATCGATGCGAGGATCAACATCCAGGACCGCCTTGCCACGACGACCATCGACGTCGCGTTACACAACTCGCACTCGCGGCGGCTGGAGGCTGAACTGCTCATGCCTGTGCCGGACGGTTCGGTGTTGCGCGGATTCAATTTCGAGGGGAAAGGCGCCGAGGGCAGCGCCCGGATCCTGCCGCGAGAGGAGGCACGGCGCATCTACGAGTCGATTGTCTCGCGCTCGAAAGATCCGGCCTTACTCGAGTTCGTGGGGACGGGGCTGATCAAGTCGAGCGTGTTCCCCGTCCCGGCCGGCGGGAATCAGAAAATCCGACTGACATACGAGCAGATCCTGCCTGTCGATGGACGGCGCATTGATTACGTGCTGCCCCGTACGGAGGCGATCGACTACCGCGTGCCGTGGAACATCTCGGTGCGGGTCCGCTCTGCGGAGCCGGTGGCGACGATCTACTCCCCGAGCCATGACATTGAGATTAAGCGGCACGGCAAACGAGATCTTGCAGCGACGATTAAAGCGACGACCCAACCGGGCGCATTCCAGCTTTCCTGCCTGCTCCAAAGCCGCGAAGGCATGGCAGCGTCCCTCATCGCCTATCCCGATCCGAAGGTTGGGGGGGGCTATTTCATGCTGCTCGCCGCGCCGCCGGTCGAACTTGCGGACGGGCTCAAACAGCTCAAGCGCGAGGTCACGGTGGTGATCGACCGGTCGGGGAGCATGGCTGGAGAAAAACTCGAACAGGTGCGCACCGCCGCCACCCAGGTGTTGGAGGGGCTGGCCGACGGCGAGGCCTTCAACATCATCGTTTACAACGAAGTGGTCGAAGCGTTCGCTCCAAGTCCTGTCACGAAGGATTCCCGCACCATGAAGCTGGCGCGGAAGTATCTGGCGGGCATCCGCGTGAGCGGTGGGACAAACATCCACGATGCATTGGTCGAGGCCCTCCGCCAAAAGCCGACCGCAGAGGCGGTGCCGATCGTCCTGTTCCTCACTGACGGACTCCCGACAATCGGGCAGACATCCGAACGCGCCATCCGCGAGGTCGCCGAAAAAGGCAACCAGTTCGGCCGCCGCATCTTCACCATCGGCGTCGGTGTCGATGTCAATACGCCGTTGCTCAACCGCCTCTCCCGTCGAAGCCGCGCTATCTCGACATACGTTCTGCCGAAGGAGGACGTCGAGGTGAAAGTCGGCCAGGTATTCAAGCGCCTCGCCGGGCCGGTGCTGACCGAGCCCGAACTGCGTGTCATCGATGGCAAAAA
>DQOE01000241.1 GCA_015658765.1 Verrucomicrobiota bacterium
CCGAAGACGGAGCGACCGGGTTAAAGGTTGGTTACTCGGTTAACAGTTGTTTCTCAGCTTCAAACGGGCTGCCCGCAATCACGGAGCCCAGCGGCGGGGCAACATACGCATGGCCAAGCCGATTGCAAGTGCCATTTGCGAGAAAATAACTGTTTATTTGAAGGAATCCAGGGCGCGACGGGCCTCGCGGCGGACGTAGTCGTAGTCGTCACGCAGCCGCTTCCGCAGTTCCGGCTCGGCTTTTCGCGCCCCTTTACCCACTCGCCGCAGCACTTGGCAAGCGAAAAGCCGTACGAGTGGTTCGTCGTTGTCGAGCACCGAGATGTACAAGTCGACGTCGCGGACGCGCACTCGGCGCAGGGCATCCATCGTCACCTCCCGATCCTCGCTCACGTCCAGCCGGGCGAACAACTCCGGCCCGGCCGGGCGGGCATCCGAGCCCAGCTCACCCAATTCGCGGATGGCCGTGTGCCGCACCTTGGCTGACGAGTCGTCCAACGCCGACTTGAGCGCAGCCAACAGTTTGTCGTCATCCGGATCGACCCTGGCCAGGGCGTCCAATGCGCTGGCCCGCACCGCGGCGTTGTCGTGATCCAATGCCCGGTTCAGCGCTGGCAACGCCGGCTTGGCTACCGGCCCCAGCTTGGCCAGCGCGGCGAACGCGGCGGCTTGGGTGGCGGCATGCTTCACGTTCAGCACGCCAACCAAACTCGTCACCGCGCTGTTGGGCAACTTGCTAAAACCACCGAGCGACTCGACGACAGCCAGGCGCAAATCCGTCCCGGCACCGTCGAGCATGCCGACAAGCCGCCCGGCCAGAGCCGCGTCGGCGCTGCCGAGTTTGCCAATGGCTCGCACGGCGCTGAGCTGAATCGCACCGTCCTTGTCTCCGAGTCTCTCGACCAATGCCGAAGTCGCCCCGCGCGCGCTTGGCCCGAGGCTGGCGAGCGCATCCATTGCCGACTGGCGGACAATCGAGTTGTCATCGTTCATCGCCGATTGCAACCGTGGCATCAGGTTGGCCGGCTTGGCGGTGGACGCCACCAACGCGGCCAGTGCCATCCCGCGAAACGCCGCCTGTTCGTGTTCCAAAAACGGCAGGATCGCCTGCCGCGCCGTCGCCGACTTTGCCCCGATGTTTTTCAGCCCGAGCAGGGCGAGATAAGCCGGGCCGGACGCCTGTTCCACCTTCAACGCGGTCGCAAGCGCGGGCACGGCCTGCAGGCCGATGTCACTGAGGCACCGGGCCTGCCACGTGTCGTCGCCCAGTTTGGCCAAGGGCTGTGCCTCGACCGACGCCAAAAGCCCCGGCACAGCCTCGCGGCCGATCTCGACCAGCGCCCGGCAGTAGGACGCCCGCTCCTCACCCGCCGCTTGGCCAAGGTGGGCGATCAACTTTGGAACAGCGGCGGCGGCGGCCGGGCCGATGCGCCCAAGCAAATCAACCGCCTGACTGCGCTTGGCCGGGTCGGCTCCTCCCAGCCACTTGAGCAGATGCGGCACAGCCGCCCGGCTGTCGGGGCGCAGGCTGAGCAGGCCGTTCATGGCCTCGTGCCGGACGGGCTCGTCGTCGTGCTCCAGCGCCGGCAAAAGCAGCGGCAGCATTTGGTCGCCGGACAAGCCAACGCGATTCAACGCCTCGAGTCCGTTGGCGATAACCCCGGGGGACTGCTCCGCCACAAGCAGCTTGGCCAAGCGCCCGCTCGGTTCGCCCGGTTGATTCATCCAGCCGATGGCCACTGCGGCAGCGGCGCGAATATTTTCTTCCTCCGAGCCAAGCGCCTCCAACACCTGCGGGTGCGCTGCCGGGCCGATTTTCCCGAGCGCGGCACCGGCGGTTTCGCCGATGTGATTTTCCTCGTCGGCCAACAGGGCGAACAGTCGCGGCACTGCCTCGTGAGCCGCCGGCCCCATGTTGCCGAGCACCTTGGCCGCTCCGCTGCGAATGGAGGGGCTGTCATCGCCCAGCGCGTCGATGAGCTGCGGCACGGCAGCCGGGCCGATCCGGGTCAGGGCGGTGACCACCCGCAGCCGAACCTGATCGCGGTAACGGCGTCCGCCACGGCTGAGTCGCTTGATGAGTTCCGGCGTGGCCTCGTGGGCGGCTGGGCCAAGGTTGGCCAGCGCGGTGGCTGACCAGAAAAAAACCTGCACTTCATCGTCGTCCAGCGCTCTGGCCAGCGCCGGCACGGCGGCTTTAGCCTCCGGGCCGATCAACGCGAGCGAGCGGGCCGCTTCGCGCCGGGCAACCTTGCCTCCGTCCACCAGGTCGCTGATCAACTCGTCCACCTCCGCGGCGGCAGCCATCAGCGCCCCCATCAAAAAAATAAAAATGGTGCCCGATATTTTCATGTGCGAAAAAAATCCCGCCTCTGCGGGATTGAAATTAAATCGGCAGCGGGGTTGCCGGCATCACGACAAAAACGGCAGCGTGCCGGTGCTGTCGTTGAACGAGCCGGTCGTCGCCCCGGCTTGGTTCAGCATCGTGGCAAACAGGTTGTTTAGCGGCGTGTCGCCGGAATACTGGATGTGCCGGCCTGGCCGAATCCATCCGCCGCCGCGGCCGGCGAGCACGATCGGCAGGTTCTCGTTATTGTGGCGGTTGCCGTCGCTGATGCCGCTGCCGTAAACGATCATGCAGTTGTCGAGCAGCGAGCCGTCGCCTTCCGGGATCGACTTCATTTTCTGCAGCATATACGCGAGCTGCCCGACGTGGAAGGTGTTGATTTTGCTGATCTTTTCCAGCTTGTCGCGGTTGTTTTGGTGGTGCGACAACGAGTGATGCCCCTCGCTCACGCCGATCGGGCGGTAGCTGCGGTTCGAGCCGGCGTTGGCCAGCATGAAGGTGGAAACACGGGTGACGTCCGTCTGGAACGCGAGGATCATCATGTCGCCCATCAGTCGGATGTGTTCCTCGTAGCTGTCCGGCACGCCCTCCGGCTTCTCGAACCCGGCGAGGACATCCGGCTGCGCGGCATTTTCGTCCTCGGCACGCCCGATGCGCTGTTCGATCTCGCGGACGGCGACCAGGTATTCGTCGAGTTTTTGGCGGTCGTTACCGCTGACTTTTTTTGTCAAAGAACGGGCATCCTCCAGCACGAAGTCGAGGAGGCTCTTCCGGTATCGTTGGCGCCTGGCCAGACTCTCGTTGCGTTCGCCCGCGCGGTCGTTGCCAAAGAGGCGTTCGAAAACCAGGCGCGGGTTGGTCTCCTTGGCCATCGGCGTGGCACCGTCCCGCCACGAGACGTTGTTCGAGTAGGCGCAACTGTAGCCGGAATCGCATTTGCCTGACTGCCGGCCGCGCTCAGTGCCCAACTCCAGCGAGGCGAAGCGCGTCTGGTGACCGATCTTTTGCGCGGCAAACTGATCCACCGAAATGCCGGCGCGAATCTCCGAGCCTTCGCTCTTGAGCGGCTGCACGCCGGTCAGGAACACCCCGGCGCTGCGGGCGTGGTCGCCGGGGCCGTCGCCGTTGGAGCGGCCCTTGTCCTGCGTCAACCCGCTGAGCACGCACAGGTCGCGCTTCACCGGTGAGAGCGGCTTGAGGATGCGTGGCAAATCGTAGTGCGCGCCGGTGACTTCCGGTTTCCATTCCTGGATGTGCACGCCGTTTGGCACGAACATAAACGCCATGCGCACCGGCGGCTGGACCGCCGCCGCGCCGCCCAGGGCGCGCACCGGGTTCATGCTCTCTAGCAGCGGCAGCGACACCGCCGCGCCGAGCCCCTTGAGAAACGTGCGCCTGTGAAGGTGGGTTTGGTTACTCATCGTTCTCCATCTTTGTGTTGCTCATCAGGAACGGCTTGCTGCTAATCACGCCGTTCAACAGCGCTGTGAAGCGGTAGTCGTTCGCCTTTAATTCGTTGCAAATATCCTCGACCGCGCACTTGTCGTAATACTCCAATCCGCGTCCGAGGGCGTAAGTTAGCATCTTCGCACACAGCGCGCGAATGAAAGTTTCCCGTGATTTGAGCACTTTTTTCAGGCCTTCGGGGCCGTTAATCGTCTCGCCGGTGGGTAGTTCGCCGGAAGGATCGATCGGGAAATTACCGTCGAGATCACGCCACGCGCCGATGCCGTCGAAGTTCTCCAGCGCAAAGCCAAGCGGATCCATCTTCGAGTGGCAGGTCGCGCACTCGGCCTTAGCACGATGCTTCTCGAGCCGCTCGCGGAGGGAGCCGCTGGTGATCGCCTCTTCATTTTCCTCCAACTCCTCGACGTCGGGTGGGGGCGGCGGAGGCGGCGTGCCGAGGATTTGCTCCAGAATCCATTTGCCGCGATTGACCGGCGAGGTGCGCGTGGGGTTCGACGTGATCGTGAGGATGCTCGCGTGCGTCAGGATGCCGCCCCGGCCGCTGCCCTTGGCCAAGCTCACCCGCTGGAACGCCGACCCACTCACGCCGTCGATGCCGTAGTGCCCGGCCAGACGCTCGTTGAGGTAGGTGAAGTCGGAATCGATCAACTCAAAGATACTGCGATCCTCCTTCATCACAGCTTCGAAGAACAACTCGGTCTCGCGCTTCATCGCCGCGCGCAGGCCGTCGTCGAATGTCGGGAACTTGACCGGGTCCGGCGTGACGCCGGCGAGGTTGCGAATCTGCAGCCATTGGCCGGCGAAGTTCTCGACGAGCGCACTCGACCGCGGATCGGCCACCATGCGGCGCACTTGTGCCGCGAGCACGTCCGGCTTGGCCAACTCGCCGCGCTTGGCCAAGCGGAACAACTCGGCGTCCGGCATGCTGCTCCACAGGAAATACGACAGGCGCGACGCCAGTTCCCAGTCGTTCAGCCGCCGGATGGTCTCGTCGCTGGCCGGGCGCGTGTCCAGTTCCCAGCGGAACAGGAAGTGCGGCGAAACGAGCACTGCCTGCGTGGCCAACTGCATCCCCTCCTCGAACGAGCCGCCGTCAGCCATCACCATGTCGACGAACGACAGCAGGCGGTTGATCTCCTTTTTGGCGACCGGCCGGCGGTACGCTTTCTCTGCGAACTGCGCCAGCGATTCGCGGGCGACCTGGCGCAACTCGCCCGGCTTGGGTTGCCGCACGATCACGCGGCGGTGCGACTCCGGCAGCTTCGGCTGCGGCGCGTCGAGCGGGCCAATGATTATGGTGCTTTTGACGAACAAATTCCGGTCGCCGCGCAACGCCGGGTCCGGCGAGTCGTTGTTCACGTAATTGTTGAGGTACGCGACGGAAATCTTGTGAACGCCTTTCCCGGGCTTGAGTTTCACGACAAAATCGCGCCGCTCATCCTCGCGCTCCTTCACCTCGAACGTCTTCACCGGTTTGCCGTTGAGGCTGATCTGCATCCTCGGCGGCTCCGGCCCGGCGAGTGTCGCGTAGGCGTTGAGGCGCAGGAGGTACTCGCCGTCCGTCCGGAACGGATAACGGATGTCGATGCTGCCCTCGCGCCACATGCCCCAGAAACTGTCGTTCTCGATTCGCACCGCCTGGTCGTCGCTCTTCGTGCCCCATTTTTTTGTGCGAATGGTGTCCTGCGGCGGGTACGGCGGAATGTCGCTCCGGATCGCCTTGGCCGTGATCTCCTCCGCGGCGCGAAGATATTTCTCCATCAGGATCGGCGAGAGCGAGAGCACGTCGCTAATGTTGTCAAAGCCGTAGCCGACCTCGTCGTTGGGGAAGTCCGCCGCCGGCCGGTAGTCCACGCCGAACAAATCGCGGACGGTGTTGTTGTACTCGCTGCGGTTGAGGCGGCGCAGCGTGACGCGGCCGGGGTTCACCGGCACGGCCGGGTTCGAGCAGTCAAACTTGGCCAACTGCGCGGCGATGAACTCTGTCAACAGGATGCGCTCATCCTCGGTTGGCTGCGGCTTCTTCTCCGGCGGCATCTCCCGCTGGTGCAGCATGTGGTGGACCTTCTCCCACGTTCGCCCGTCGCGGGAAAAATCCGGCCGGGTTCCAAACGCCTCGAGGTTCACCTCCGCCTTGGCCCGCTTGTTCCCGTGGCATTTGAAGCAGTACCGCTCGAGCAACGGCTTGATGTCCTGGACGAACTCCGCCTGGCAAAGCGCTTGGCCAAGGCCAAAAGCCAGCAGCAGGCAAACCGGTCTGTTGAGCGAAAACAGCATTAAACCCCCAAGAAGTTAGCGCAAAAAGTACGCGCACGCACGCTGGTATATTCAATAACGCGCATGGGAATATGGATCGATCACAAGGCGAATCAGCGCGGCAGCGTTTCCGGGAGGTCGGCGATGACGTAGGCCATCACGGCCATCGCGGCGACGCAGCGGTTGAACTCCGCCGGATCAAGCTTGTCGATCGTGTCGGCGTCGGTGTGGTGAAACCAAAAATATTTCTCGCGATCCACCTCGAGATGCATCACCGGCACGCCGCCCCGAACCAGCTTGAGCACATCCGCGCCTCGGCAGCCCTTGGCGACGTTGCCGGAACCGATTGGGTCGAGCAACTTGGCGACTCCCCGGATGATCTCCATCCCCCGGCCGCTACCAAGGAAGCCAAAGCCGGTCGGCCGGAACACGCCGGAGTCGGACTCGATCGCCAGCGTGTGCCTGGCCAAGGCCGCCTCGTGCCGCTTGGCGTATGCCCTTGCGCCGCGCAAGCCGTTCTCCTCATTCGTCCACAGCACGACGCGCACGGTGCGCCTTGGCCGCAGGCCAAGCTTGAGCATCAGCCGCGCAGCCTCCCACGCGGCGAGGCAACCGCCGCCGTCGTCCATCGCCCCTTGGCCAACATCCCACGAGTCGATGTGGCCGCTGACGATGACGATCTC
>DQOE01000351.1 GCA_015658765.1 Verrucomicrobiota bacterium
GCCGGCACCCGATAGCCAATCGTCAGGACCCGGTGGGCTCGGTTCACAGGCACCCTCCGGGAGACGGCAATGCTGTTGACTTAAGCAGCATTCATTTTATCCGCCCTTCCCTTGATCCACTTGTTTATTTTCCGCTTGGTGACCCGCGGTTGTGGCGGTCGTGGTTTCTTGGGGCGGTAGTACTTGACCTTTCCGATCTGTTCCAGCAGCTCGGCAAACTGTTCCAAGGCCCGCAACGGATCATCAGCCACCAGCATGGCAACATCCTGGCCTAGAGCCATCATGGCATGCTTGAACTGGGGTTCCGGTTTGGTGCGACGCGATTGCGTTGATGACGCCGGAGTGGCAGCCACAGGTTCTTCTTCTTCGTCGTCGTCAGCTGCAAGCTCCATCGAAAGAGCCATCATCGTCCGAGCGATGACCGCCATGATGGCCACCGCGAACAACTCCTGGTGAATGCCATTGACGCTACGCGTGTGGAATGTCTCGATGTCCAAGTGGACCTTTTCGTCGCGATAGTGGTTTTCCACTTCCCAGCGACGGCGGTAAAGGTTGGCAATCTCCTCGCACGAGAAGGTCGCGGAGTCCAATAGATCGGTGAGATAGACGGCCCTCTCACCGTTCGGGAGGATGACGCGAACCACACGAACGGTCAGCGAGGGGAGTTCCCGGCGCGCCGCGGAAGGTTGTTTCGACCGGTAGGTATCCGACGGCGCGATCTCGATGATGCCGTCATCCGCTCCGGAAGCCAGGAAGCTCAAGACCGCCGGGAAGGTGCCACGGTCGGGACACCGGAAAAGAAAATGGCCGGCATAGTTCTCCATCATGTACAGGATGAACTCATAACTCGGATAGCCACGGTCGAAGAGCACCATGCCGTAGGGCATGCGAGCCAGCATTGCCATGGCTTGCTTGCGCTCAGAGGCGATGTTGGGCATCACGGTGCGAGCCACCGGTATCCTTCGCAATACGTCGAAGGCCGTTGAGACCAAGGCCTGGGGATAGTGCCCTTTGCCCACGTTTTGCAGGCCGGAGTCGGGGTCGAAGTAAGCGCGAATCTCGTCGGAAGCAGGCAGCGTGAACTTCGATCCGTCAATGGCGAAGACGGACATGCCGTGCCAGAGACACTTCGCATCGGTTGGCCAATGCCGCAGAGCAAGGCCAACAACGCTGCTGAAAACGCTTTCAAATACCTTCCAGTGGAGCTTCTTGCGAGCCCTGGTGACGGCGGATCGAGTGGCCTGCCGGGCGTTGTGCCAGGTGCCATTTTGCCGGGCCCTCTTGAAGAACAGCCCGCTCTTGATGTCTATCCCTTTTGTGTCCCCCGAGACGATGTGAAGGATGAAGACCACCAGCCGCTCGAAGGACAGCTTGCGTTTGCGATTGAAATGCTTTGAATCTTGTTGGGGATCAGGACGAATGCCGCTGGAAAAGAAAGTAAGAATATTCTCAAGAAATCCGGTGGTTTGGCCCGCAAATTTCATGCACGTCCTGTGCCATGGCTATCTCCTTTTTGTGAAACTTTTTGCACCTTTTTCGCTCGCATCCAGCAGGTCGCGTACTACGTTTCATGCGCGAATGATAGCGGTTTTCGCCCCGCAATTCAACCCAAACAGCGACCTACACACGCCGGATTCTCCGCCAAGAACAACCCCAAAAACAGGGCCCGCTTAAGTCAACAGCATTGGGGCCGGATGCACCCTCGGCGCACCGTCGGCTTGGCTATCCCTCGTCAGGTTGCGTCCCCGCAGCGTCTGACTCCGTTTCACCAAGCAATCCATGATGGCCTTCCGCTTTCGGCAGGCGGCCTTTTGCTCGTGAGGTGTTCCGTTCCCTTTCTCTTCTATAGGGGGGAACGGGGAACGCGGTCGTGCCTACGGGATCGCCAGCCCTGGCCGCATCGCTCGATTCGGCCTTGCCGCTCAAGCCCAACCAGCACGCGGCCCAGCCGTTCATTCTTCACGGCCAGCTTGTCGCGCAGCACCTGACGACTCATGGCCGGCTGACGCTTGAGGGCCTTCAGGACGTCTTGGGTCAGGCGGGCTTCGCGATCCTGGGCGTTTGGCGCCCCGGCGTGCGGAGCGGTCTCCAGATGGATGGTTCCCGGATCCGTGGTGACCAGTTGAATACCGACCGGATCCGGCGCGGCGGCGGCGCGATGCTCCATCGAGAGCACCAGGTCGCCGCGCGCTCGCCGCAGATAGAGATTGGAATCCCCGAAGGCATGCAGATCGGTCGATCCGCGAAGACCCTGACCGGCCTGCACACCCGCAGGAGCCGCCTTGCGGGTGTGATGCACGAGGACGACGGCGAGGTCGAGGCGTCGTTGCAAATCGCGTATGCCGGCCCGCAGTTGCGCAACCTCGGTGGCGTTGTTCTCGTCGACCGCGTGTAGGCGGACTAACGGATCGAGGAGCAAGAGCTGCGGACGCAGCCGGCGGGCGGTTTCGTACAACCGGGCGAGATCGGCGGCTTGATCCAGGCGCAGGCGAGGGGCCGTGATGACATGCAGGTTGGTTTCGGCCAGCGGCAGGCCGCGATGGCACGCGAGGGCCGCGACGCGTTCGCGAACGATCGTGAGCGCGTCTTCCGCCAGGTAGACGAGTGCGGGGCCCGGCTCGCAGACGCCAAAGGCGCCGAGACATCGCGTGCCCGTCGCCACGCTGAGGGCCATGTCCAAGCCGAGATACGACTTGCAGCACTTGGGCGGACCGCCGATGAAGCCAACGGCCGCGGCGCCCCACAACCCTTCGATGAGCCACCGGCGTGGAACGGGCTCGAGGGGAATGTCGCCCACGCGAACGACGGGCAAGTCCGGTGGGTCGTGCACGGGCTTCATCGGCGTCGCCCCGCTTTCGCCATGCCCCGGGCCTCGCGCCGGCCGGAGGGCGGCGGATAGACCTCGAAGTAGAGCTTCTCATCGAGCTGCGTTACCTCCTTGGCCACGCCGGCCATGAGCAGTTCGTCGGCCATGGTCATGAGCGTGCGGTAGTTGCCGGCGGCGTGCTCGACCAGGGTGTCGATCAACTCGGGGGTCATGAGCTTGGCATGGCCCGCCTGAGCCATGACATGCGTCAGTAATTCCTGGAGTTGCTCCCGCGCGGCATAGTCCAGGACCAGGCGCGTGCGGATGCGGCTGGCCAGGGGCACCAGTTCGTCCTGCCGGAACAGCGCCGCGAGCCGATGGTCGCCGCACAACACCACGGTCAGGTAGCTGGTCGAATCGAAGTGGGCGCTGGCCAACAGGCGGAGTTCACTGAGCACGTCCGGCACCATCTCCTGGGCTTCATCGATGAGCAGCACGGGGCCCAGAAGGCTGGACTCCAGATGCGCCTTCCAGCGTTCGCGCAGGACCTTGAAGCCGCCCCAACGGTTGTGCGGCGAGAGTTGGACACCGAAGATCTCTCCGAGCTCGCGGTAGAAGTCCGCCATCCGGGACTGCGGTCGCGTCAACACGCCGACGGCCACGTCGCGGAGTCGCCCCAAGCGTTCGGCCAGGATGCGCAACGTCACCGACTTGCCCGTGCCCGTGTCCCCGGTGATCAAGGCGAACCCGCCATCGCTGACCAGGTTCTCGACACGCCAGGCGAACTCTTCAATGCGCGGCGAGGCCAACAGGGCTTCGACCGGCAACTCCGGCGTGAACGGATTCCACTTGAGCCCGTAGAGGGCCAACAGCTTCTTGTTGTTCATGGGTGTTCCTCGTTTTGGGGTTTGGGCAAATAGCCTGGCGAGATGCCGGTGGCGGCATACTCGGTCATCAGCTTGCGCAGCAGCGGCGCCATCTCGTCGGTCGGTGGCGCGGGCGGTGCGGTAGCCAGGAGGTCCGGCTGGAGCACCCGGCGCTGGCCGTCGGCGTTGCGCGCTTTGTCAACGGGATAGATCGGCGTCAGCAAGGTGTCGGTGCGCGGATCGACCA
>DQOE01000367.1 GCA_015658765.1 Verrucomicrobiota bacterium
GTCGGGACAAAGCGCGGGTAAAGATCGGCCGCACCCTCGGCGACGAGGCAGAATTTCAGTGAACTGCCCATGCTCACCAGTTCGGCATCCGGGAGTTGCTCGAGCATGGCTGCGACTTTCGGGCCGGCGTGATCGCGGCTGGCGACGATGCGCAGCTTGGCCTTGTCGGCCTCGGCGATCTTGATCGGTTGCGGCTCCGCTTGGCCAAGCCGCTTGAATGCGCCGCTGCCGCGAGCCGCGAAATATTCCAAGTCAGACGCCGGGGCCAACACCACGCCAAGCGTTGGTTCGCCGTTTTCGATCAGCGCGATGTTGACGGTGAACTGCCCGGTTTTTTTGATGAACTCCTTGGTGCCGTCGAGAGGGTCGACGAGCCAGAAGCGTTTCCAGCCCAGCCGCTCTTCGGTCGGGATGCCCTCCGATTCCTCGGACAAAACCGGGATGTCCGGCGTGAGTTGCTCCAGCGCGGCGACGATGCAGTCGTGCGCGGCGCGGTCGGCTTGAGTGAGTGGCGAGTCGTCTTCTTTGGTCTCGATCTCGGCTGGGCCGTCGTAGGTTTTCATGATCGCCTCACCGGCCTCGGCGGCGATCCGTCGGATGTCGTTTATCATTTCAAAAAATCATACCCAGCCCACGCCGGGGAACTTGGCCAGGAGGTCTTTTCGGATTCTCGGATATTCGCGCTGCTTGAATGTCGGCCAATCGTCGCAGTAATCGATCTTCCTGTTTTTCGGGGTCAACAGCTTGAACCGCACGATGTGTTCGCCATCGCAGATGCGCGGATGCTCGGCCAGACGGAAGCAGTCGTGAAGCTTCACGTGCAACTCCACCGGCAGCACGTTGCCGTGTTTGTCCGCCGGTTTGTCAGGGTACTCCAAGCGTTTCGG
This sequence comes from Verrucomicrobiota bacterium, assembly GCA_015658765.1. Classification (GTDB taxonomy): domain Bacteria; phylum Verrucomicrobiota; class Verrucomicrobiia; order Limisphaerales; family UBA1096; genus UBA1096. The sequence goes on from DQOE01000367.1 coordinate 888, forward strand.
TTTGTCGTCCAGCCAAGGGATCGTTTGCGGCGCGAACTCGTCGAGCCACTCCCACTGCTCGCTCGGCATGTGTTTGCGGAACGCCGGCTTTACGTCGGCGGCAACCGCCTGCTTGGCCAAGGTCATGCCCGCAAACGCGGCACTCAGGCAATTCAAAATCGCCGTCTCGTCGAGCGGCGGAAATTCCAAATCCGGCCGGGCGGCGCACAGCCAATTGAGCCGCCTGATGAGTTGCCGGATCGAGTGGTCGAACGATTTCGGCGTGAACCACTCGCCCAAACAGGCCTTGGCCAGCGCTTGGCCGGCGGCTTGCGGATCGGCCTCTTTCGCCCGTGCCCGGCCCAGCTCGAGATCGCGAAAACGAGTTATTTCATGGGCCTCAACGCGTTTCATGCCGGGATCGAACCCGCACTCGGCGCGGGTCGTCAAGTCGCCGGGAAACAGCTCGCGCACCCAGTCCAGTTCTACTGCGGCGGCCAGGCTCAGCAGCGTTTGGGCGCGGTCGCCCCGGGCGGACACTTGCCGGATTTCGCCGATGACGAGCAGCGGAGATTTTTGCACGACGCTCTCGCGGACGAGCGTGCCGCTGCGGCCATCGGTCAGGTTGCAAAACAGCGTGCCGCTGTCGCGCCGCACGCAGAGTTGGTCGGCAAACGCGGCGAGGATGCAGTGGCGCAGGGCGGTGGACTTCGACCGGTCGGGAGCCGCCTGCGCGTCGGTTGCCTTGGCCAAGTGGAGGATTTGCCGGAACGCCGACTCGACCTCACGGCATGCCCCGGCGTGGATGCCGTGCGCGCGGCAGTCATCAACGTTGTAGCGGCGCGCGTTGGCGAACTGCCACGCGCGCATCATCACCTCGAAGTCGGAGTCGGCTCCGTCGCGGAACGGCTCCTGCGCGGCCTGCACCGTTTTGTCGTCGCGAGCGGAGCGGATGAGAATGTTGCGCCCGCTCATGAACGCCGCGCACAACGCCGCCTCGTTCACGCAGCCGCGCCGGCTTCCCTCGACGATCATCCGGGCCAGGCGCGGGTGCATCGGCAGTCGCAGCATCGCGCGCCCGACGTCGGTCAAGCCGCCGGCGTTGCCGTTGGCCAAGCGCTTGGCCAAGGCGCCGAGCGAGCGCAGCAGCGACTCGGCCTTGGCCACGGCGTTGGCGTCCGGCTTGTCGAGCCAGTCGAACTGGGTGGCCTCGTCGATGCCGGCGGCGTGCAGCATCAGCACCGACTCCGACAAATCGGTGCGGTGGATTTCCGGCGTGTTGTGCCCGGGGCGATTGAGGTGGCCGCTCTCGGTCCAAAGCCGGTGGCACGTTCCCGGCGCGGTGCGGCCGGCGCGGCCGGCGCGTTGGTCGGCGGAGGCGCGGCTGATCTCCTCGATCAACAACGTGCCAAAGCCGCGCTCGGCGTCGAAGCGGGCGACGCGGGCCATGCCGCTGTCGATCACGTGACGGATGCCGTCGATGGTCACCGAGGTCTCGGCGACGTTGGTGGCGACAACGATTTTTCGGCGGTCGCTCCCGGCGAAGGCGCGGTCCTGATCGGCCGGTGGGAGGTCGCCGTGCAGCGGGATCAACTCGACCGGCTCCGGCAGTCGGCGGCGGCTGATCGAGCCGATAGTGCCGCGAATTTCGCCCATTCCCGGCATAAAAATCAAAATATCGCCGGGAGAGTTGTCGCGGAGGATTTGCTCGACGGCCCCGGCAGCCTGCTCGGTGATGGGGTCGCGATTGCGATATTGACCGAAGCGAATCTCGACCGGAAAGGTGCGCCCGTCGGAGGCGAGCACGCGGCAGGGATCGTCATCCGCTTGGCCAAGGTAGCGGGCGATCGGGCCGGTCTCAATCGTCGCCGACATGACGACAAGCTTGAGGTCGGTGCGTCCGGTGCGTTGCAGTTTTTTGACGAGGCCAAGCGCGAGGTCGCTCATCAGGTTGCGCTCGTGAAACTCGTCGAACAACACCGCGCCGACGCCGGCCAGGCGCGGGTCGTCCTGCAGGCGGCGCAGCAGCACGCCCTCGGTGATGAACTCGATTTTGGTCTCGGGGCCGGTGTGGTTTTCGAAGCGAACCTGATAGCCGACTTCGTCGCCGAGCCTGGCCGAGCGTTCCCACGCAACGCGCCGGGCGAGCGAGCGGGCGGCGACGCGGCGCGGCTGCAGCACGACGACTTTGCTGCCGCCGCAGAGGACGTCGTCGAGGATGATTTGCGGGACTTGTGTGGATTTGCCGGAGCCGGTCGGCGCGGCAAGCACGAGGCGGTTTTGCACGGCGAGCGTGTCGGCGATCTCGCCGTGGATGTCCCAGATGGGGAGCGACTCGTTCATGCGGCGTGCGCTTGGCCAAGCGTGGGAGAGGGGCGGGGCGTCAAAGCAGGTGGCCCAGTTTTTCGCGCTTGGTCTTGAGGTAGTTCTTGTTGTGCTTGTTTGGCTTCACGCGGATCGGTACCCGCTCGACAACCTCGAGCCCGTACCCCTCCAAGCCGACGATTTTTTTAGGGTTGTTGGTAAGCAGGCGGATTTTCTTGATGCCGAGGTCGGCGAGGATTTGTGCGCCGATGCCGTACTCGCGCAGGTCCATCGGGAAGCCGAGTTTCTCGTTGGCCTCGACGGTGTCATAGCCTTTTTGCTGTAGCTTGTAAGCCTTTATTTTCGGGGCCAAACCGATGCCGCGGCCTTCCTGGCGCATGTACAGGATCACCCCGTGGCCGGCGGCGGAAACCTGTTTCATGGCCTGTTGCAACTGCGGGCCGCAATCGCAGCGGCGCGAGCCGAACACGTCGCCGGTGAGGCATTCGCTGTGCACGCGAACGAGGGTGCGGCGGCGTGCGCTCATGCTGCCCTTGACGAGGGCGAGGTGGTGTTGGCCGTCGATGGTGGAGCGGTAAAGGTGGAGGTCGAACTCGCCGAAGTCGGTCGGCATGTGGACGATCTCCTCGCAGGCGACGAGCTTTTCGCGCTTGCGGCGAAACTCGATGAGCTGCTCGATGGAGCAGAGCCTGAGTTTGTGTTTTTTCGCGAAGCGGCGCAGCTCCGGGAGGCGGGCCATCGAGCCGTCGTCGTTCATGACCTCGCAGATGACGCCCATCGGCCGGCAACCGGCAAGCCGTGCGAGGTCGACCGCCGCCTCGGTGTGGCCGGCGCGCTGGAGGACGCCGCCGGTCTTGGCGCGCAACGGGAAGACGTGGCCGGGCTGCACGAGGTCGTCGGCGATTGAGGTGGGGTTGGCCAGGGTCTTGATGGTGCGGTCGCGGTCGGCGGCGCTGATGCCGGTGGTGATGCCTTGCGCGGCATCGACGCTGATCTGGAAATCGGTGCGATGGCCTTCGCGGTTGTTGAGCACCATGCGCTCGATGCCGAGTTGCTGCAGGCGCTCCGGCCCGGTGGGAACGCAGATGAGGCCGCGGCCGAACCGGGCCATGAAGTTGACCGCCTTGGCCGTCGTCTTCTCGGCGGCCATGATCAGGTCGCCCTCGTTTTCGCGATCGGCGTCATCGACGACGACGACCATTTTGCCGCACGCGATGTCGCGCAGCACCGCCTCGATGGAGTCAAATTTACCCGTGATTTTCTTTGCCGCCATGTTACCCGCCCGTTCGGAAGGCTACCCGCGCTTGGCCAAGCGGTCGAGAACCGAGGGCCGTTTGGCTTAAAAACAGGCTGATTCTTACTTGAAATCGGCCAAGCATGAGGCACATTCCCCGTTGCCCATCGCAGGGCGTGTTTTTGACTGGCTCCGGCCTGACCCGCTTTTTTATCATGAAAAAACAGAGCATACTCATCGTTGTTGCGCTTGGCCTTGTGACGGCCACCGCGTTCGCACAGTCCCCACCCCCGGCCAAGCCGTCCGCCAAGCCATCGGCCGCCAAGCCGACAACCGTGAAGCCGGACTTCCCGTCCTACACGACAGTGATCAAGGGGTACGAGCAGGTCATCTCGAGCATGGACAAGAAGTCGAGCCTGTTTTCCATCTACGTGCGCAAGAAGGATCAGCAAATGCTCGGGGCGCTGCCGGCCGGGTTTGAGTCGAAGAAATTTTTCATCGCGATGACTGTGGCCAGCGGAGAGACTTATGCTGGGCTGCA
>DQOE01000086.1 GCA_015658765.1 Verrucomicrobiota bacterium
TGCTGGATCGCGCCGCTGACGCCGCATGCGATGTAAACCTGCGGCGAGACCACCTTGCCGGTCTGGCCGACTTGGTCGCGATACGGCCGGTAACCGGCATCGACCGCCGCGCGCGACGAGCCGACCGCCGCGCCGATGCTATCGGCGAAACTCTCGATGATGCTGAAGTTTTCCGCGCTGCCCAACGAGCGGCCGCCAGTCACGATGATTGCCGCCTCAGTGACATCCGGACGCACGTTGTCGCTGGCGATAGTTTCCTTGAGTGTCGTTTTTTGTCCCGGCAACTCAACGACAACCCTGGCGACATCAGCGCTGCGGGTGGCATCAGGTTCGGGCGGCTTGACCGTGCGCGGCCGGACGGTGATCACCTTCAGGCTGTCATCGGTGAACTCGACTTCGGCCGTGGCTTTGCCGGCGTAAACCGGGCGTCGCGCGGTCACTTGGCCGCCGGTGAGGCTCACTTGAATGCAATCGGTGGCCAAGGTGGCATCGAGTGCGGCGGCGATGCGCGGGGCCAAATCCTTGCCCTGTGGCGTGTGCGCGGCGAGCACCACGTCGGGGGCGAGTTGTGGGATGAATTGGCCAAGCGCTTGCCCAAGTGACTCGCCGGTGTAACTGGCTAAGGCCGGGGAGCCGATGAGATGCACCTTGGCCGCGCCCAGTTGGCCAAGCGGCCCGGCGAGCGGCTCGAGATTCTCCCCAGCAGCGACGGCGTGAACCTCTGCCTGGCCAAGCAACAGGCCAAACAACTCCCGCGTGGCTTCGCTGAGTTGTCCGTTTTTGTGTTCGGCGATGATTAAAATTTTCATGTCAGTTTCTCCGGTCAAATGACTTGGATGTCCTCGGCGAGAACGCGGATCAACTCCCGGGCCTGGTCGGCGGGAGCGCCCTCGATGATTCGGCACGGCTGCTTGGGCGGCGGCAACTCGAAGTTTTTGAGCCGCGTTTTGCGGTTGGCCTCGGTGACGCCCAGCTCGTCTGCGGTCAATGTGTCGACCGGTTTTTTCTTGGCCCGGATGATGTTGAGGGCGGTGGCGTAGCGCGGCTCGTTGAGGCCGACCTGTGCGGCGACGACCGCCGGGAGCGGCGTCTCGATGACCTCAATGCTGCCGCCGCCGACATCGCGGCGGCAGGTGATCGCACCGTCGCCGAAGTCGATGCCGTTGACCACCGTGACGCACGGCATATCGAGGAACACAGCGAGCGTCTGGCCCACCGCGGCCGCGCCGTCGTCGATCGCCTCCTTGCCGGTGAACACGATGTCCGCTTGGCCAAGTTTGCCGATGGCGGCGGCGAGAGCACGGGCGTTCATCGACGAGTCGGCGTCGCCGGGAAGGTCGAGCCGCACGGCCGAGTCAGCGCCCATGGCCAAGGCCATTCGCAGCGAGTCGCTCACCCGCTCGGGGCCGGCCGAGAGCACGGTGACGGTCGAGCCCGGCTGCTGCTCGCGCAGCCGCAACGCCTCCTCGATGGCCAGTTCGTCGTGCGGCGAGATGATCCACTGGATGTCCGCCTCGTCGATTCCATTGCCGTTGTCGCGCAGCTTGATCCGCGTCGTGGTGTCCGGCACCTGCTTGATACATGCGAAGATGTTCATCAAAAATTATTCAGTCCCTTTTTTCAGTTGATTCAAATACCAGCGGACGAAGCGCTCGACGTTGTATTCCTTGTGGGTGGAATACGGCCCCGGCCGGTAGCCGCTGGACTGCACGCCCAACTGGGCGGCCTCGCAGAGTGCCCAGTCCTGCTCGGAGGTGAGCTGCCAAAACAGCATCATCTTTTCGAGTTGGTAATCCTTCCCCTCTTCAGCTTGTGCATCGACCAGCCAGATCACCCGCACCTCGGTGGTGGCCTTGTCGATCGGCAGCAGCCGGGTACTGACAACGTGGTCGCAACTGGCGTGGCACCACATGTTGGGCACGGTGCGCAGCCGGAGCGTGCCGACGGAGTTGTCGGTGTAGTCGCCCATCAACGGCGCGACTTGCTGGCCGTCCATCGTCTCGCTGACGTAGCCGTCGGCCAACGGCGTGCGGTTGATGGTGAACCAGCCGTCGTTCCCGGCGTCCGGGAACGGTGCCATGCCGCTGCTGCGGTGGGTGATGGCCAAGCCGTGCCGGCCCCACTCCGCCTCGCTGCGTTGTGATTTGTCAGCGATCTTTTGCATCAACTCCGGCGAGGTGTCGTCGGCATTGTAATGGTCGTAATTGGCCTTGATGTACTGCGGATGGTTGCGGTTGCAGTGGTAGCACTCGCGGTTGTTTTCCCATACGAGTTTCCAGTTGGAATGGACGATGTAGTGTACCGCCTTGGCCACCTTGGCGCGGTCGCAGCCCTGCGGCCGAAGCATTGGCTCCGTCAATTCCCGCGCCGGGCTGAAGTCACTTGGCTGCTTGGCCAGGTTCACGAAAATAAAGCCGCACAAGTTCTCGAGCGACACCGGCGAGAGGCCAAGCGCACCGGTGTCGATCCCATCCTGCATGCCGTGGCACGACAACAGCTTGCCGTCCTTGCCGTAGACCCACTGGTGGTACGGGCAGACCAGTTGGCGCACCGAGCCGCTTGGCTCACGGCAAAGCAGCGTGCCGCGATGTCGGCAGACGTTGTGAAAGGCCCGCACTTGGCCGTCGTCGCCCCGGATCACCAACAGCGAGTCGGCGCCGATGTTCAGAGTGAAGAAATCTCCGGCCCGGGGTATCTCGCAATCGTGCCCAACGAACAGCCAGCCCCGACGCCAAACACGCTCGAGGTCGGCGCGATAAATATCGTCCGACGAGAAAAACTCGCCCGGCAAAGTCCGCCAATCCGGGCACGCCTCGGCAGCGGCAGCGATCGGGTCAGGCGACTGGGATTCAAATGTCATCGGGGATCGGCGACTGGAAATGCCCGCGATAGAGAGCCAACCGATGGTGTCCGTTCTGCCTGTTCAGCAGTATAACCAATTTTGGGCAGCATGAGTTGTGGCATTACTTTTGCAGATACTCCATGACGGCCTCGGTGCGGTTTTGGACGCCCAGCTTTTCGTAGATGTTCTTGAGATGATTGTGCACCGTCCAGGCGCTGATTTGGAGCATCTCGGCGATTTCCTTGTCCAGCGCGCCCCGGCAAAGATGGGTCATCACCTGATGCTCGCGGGGGGTGAGATGCGGGAGCGTGTCCTTCCCCGGATCGCCCGTCAAAAAATCGATCTGCTTCTTGAAATATTGCCGCACCCAGCGCGACAGTGATGCCGTGTTCTGCCGCGATTTGTGCTTGGCGGCGGCGCTCTCCTCCAGCAAATGCAGCATCCGGCCCGGCGGTGTGCGGTGCAGATAATATCCGTAATGACTGCCGGCGGTGGAGTTGAACAACTGTTCACTATCCTCGAACGTCGAAAACGCCACCACCGGGCAGTCGCGAAACAGCTGCTTGAAACAGGCGTCGAGTTCCTCGCCGGAAAACCCCGGTAACCCCCGATTGACCAGCAGCAGCCCCGGCTCATCCGCTGAGCCAAGCTCGCGCAGTGAACCGATGTCCGCGAACGTCTCGCGGCAAGCAAAACCGGGCGCTTGGCTCGTCAACCCGTGCAGGCCCGCCGCCACCGTCTCGTCCGGTTCCACCACGAAAACATTCACCGAGACGGCGTCCGCCCCGTCGCGCTTGGCCAAGCGCCTGGCCCCGCCGGGGCGAGTGTGAATCGTCGTGTACGTGCAGCAAAACGGGCTACCAAACCAAAACAGCGCCAACGTCAGTTCACGTCGATGCCGCGCAGCCGCGCTCTCCCAGCCCTCCCGGGTCACGCAGTTAAAAATCTCCAGCGCCTGCTCCGCCGCACGCGCCTCGTTGAGGGTGCCCAGCGGGAAGTAGCAGCCCGCGCCATCGTGCTCGATGCGGCAGGAAAACTCCGGCTTGGCATCGGGCATAGCCCGGTACTTGCGCTCCACCAAGCGCAGCCGCCAGTAGTCGATCGACCCGCGCGGATCGCTGCTCCACGGCCGCAAAGGCTCGCTTGGCTGAACCCCATCATGTGAGCCAAGCGCCGGCCAGCCGGCTTGCTGAAGCTGGGCGAACAGGTCAGCCGCCTTCGCCGCCGCGACATCCTGATCCACCGCGCCGAGCGAGATCGTCCGGCGCACCCCTTGGTATTGAATCTTGGCCGACCAGCCGCGCACCCGGTGCAGTTTGCCGGCGCGGACGTAGCTATTGCGGAACACCCGGGTGCGCCAATAGGCCGGCTCCAGCCGCTGGTCTGCCGCCTCCTCGCCGGTTTCGACCCAATCTGCCGCCGCTTGCTTGGACATGCTTGGACAGCCCTATCGCAGCTTTCGCCACTTGACAAGCTTTGTTCCGCTTGGCCAAGCGGCAATAGCTTGGACAGCTCTTGGCTGTGCTCTCCCGCGATAGGATTGTTTTTTTGCGGCTAAAAAAGGCCATTTCTGCTTTGATGCCGGTTCCTGACAACTCTCGGTTGACGCGATGAAGTGATTTCATGTCGAGTCCGCTCATAATTAAACAACCAAATGATGAAAAAAATGTTGAAGACCAAGTGGCTCCTCGTGGCCGGCATTGTGGCTGCGCAGGCCTGGGCCGCGCACGGGCAGGAAGTCAGTACCGATTATGGAAACTACATCGAAGACGAGGAGATTATCGTCACGTTCAGCGATGGCCCCGGCAATCCCAACGACTGGGTGGGCCTCTACAAGCAGGACATGGTCGCGGGCGAGGTCGACTCTCTTGCGTGGTTTTACGTCAACGGCTCAACTACCAGCGGCGAGGGTCTCACCGAGGGAGAACTGGTCTTCCCTGAAGGGATGGCCGAAGAGGGGATCTACGAGGCGCGGTTCTTTGAGAACGACGGCTACATACTACTTGCCAAGGCCATCTTCACCGTCGGAGATATTGGTCCAACGGTCCAAACAGACAAGTCAACCTATCTGCCGGGGGATCCCATCACGGTCGATTTTCTGGTCGGCCCGGGTAATCCAAAGGATTGGGTGGGGCTCTACAGGGAGGACATGGTGCCCGGCTCCGTCGGCAGTCTGGTGTGGTTTTATGTCGACGGAACCA
>DQOE01000055.1 GCA_015658765.1 Verrucomicrobiota bacterium
GAAGATCAACGCGACGGCGATGGCGATGACCGCCGCGATGACGGTGATGGCAACCCGGATGGTGATTTCGTCAGTCAATGTTTCGGTTCTCGGTTCTCGGTTGTGTTCATTCGTGTCTTAAAAAAGTGTTCAGTTTTGTTTATGCGCAGATTCACTGCTCACTGCTCACTGTTGAAGGAGTGTCCAGAACAGGCCGATCAGCACGAGCACGAGCAGCACGGTGAAGGCGAGGAAACGGTTGCGCGCCACGCGCCGCTCGTAACGCAGCGGCCGCAGGCCCTGGATGCTCCCGGCGGCGAGGAAGTTGACCATGCGCGGGTTGGACGAGATCGGCGGTTTGCGGAACCGGCGGCTGAACCATTGCCACAAGGTTTCGTTTTCCGGTTCGCTCGTGCCCAGCGGCTGCTCGGAGAGCGGATGGCTGGGGCGCGGCGGCAGCGGCTCGTCGCCGGGCTTGAGTTCGTGGACGGTGGGGGGCGTTTCGGGCGGCTCGGCACCGGCCTGGTTGAGCTGCTGGATTTGCGACTCCAAGTCTGCCAAGCGGGCCTTGAGCGCCCTGGCCCGGCTCTCGAGTGGATCCTTGCGTCGGAACAAGCCCATGGCGGCTCAACTGCGCAACTGGAGGATCAGCAGAATGACGATGGCGACGCCGACCACGACCAGCGGCCAGGTGAAGGCGAGGCCCATCCGGCTGAGCTGCCGGAAGCTGTGTTGCTCGAGACCGGGCCGCTCCTCAGTTTGCGGTTGCCCGGCACCGGCGGGCGCGAGGCCAGTTTCGCCGTCGAGCACCGGCCACTTGAGCCGGGCGGAGTTCCATTCCAACCGGGCATTCTCGATGGTGGTCAGCGCCCGGGTCAGCTCGACGCTCCCGTTTTCCTCCTTCCATTCCTCCTCCGCGATGCTGTTGATTTTATTGAGCGAACCCCGCAGGTCGCTGACGGTCATGGCGAGTTGCTCGGCGGTTCGGCCGCTGGACAGCTCGGCCTCCTCGAGCAGGCCGATGCCGCGAGTAAGGTGCTGCACCATTTCCTCGCGGCCGGTGGTCAGCTCGATGCGCCGCTTGCGTGCCTCCTGCAGCTCGTTGCTCTCGCGCTCGACCTCCTCCTGGATGCGCTTTAGCTCGGCAAGCTTTTGCTGGGTCTCGGTGACGCGCGAGGTCAATTCCTCGCGGCTGGGTGGGGCGGTGGCGGTGGAGTCGTCCACTCCGGGGGAAGGTGCGCCGGCCTCCTTCGTGGCCTCAAGGTCGCGATCCACAAAATCAGACTCGTCGAGTTTTGACAACATGCAGGGAAGCTATCCCTCGACTGTGAAGCTGTAAAGCGCTGATGTTTTAGCTTGAAACACCGGCCGGTTTGTCGCTGATGGGGCGGCACCGATGTTGCCCGAAACCGTCACCGTCACGCCCGATCTCGATTGGCTCACTGCGTTCACGTGGGTGTGGCTGCTGCTGGCGTTGCCGATCGCGGCCTGCCTCTGTTTTATCAACGCCCCGTACGGGCGGCACAACCCCGGCACGTGGGGCGCGCTGATCCATGCCCGGCTTGGCTGGCTGCTGATGGAGTCGCCAGCGGTGCTGATCCCCGCCGGTTTCTTCGTGTGGATGCGAGGCTGGGAGTCGCCGGTGATGCTCACGTTTTTCCTGATCTGGCAATCGCACTACGTGTACCGGGCGTGGATTTATCCGCTCCACCTGGCCAAGGCCAGCAGCCCGATGCCGGTGCTGCTGATGCTGATGGGGCTGGCGTTCAACCTTGTCAACGGCTCGCTGCACGGCGCCTGGCTGTTTGTCCACCCAGTTATCAGCGACTCGGAGTGGCTGGGCGGCTGGCAATTCATCGCGGGCGCGGTGATGTTCGCCGGCGGCATGGCGCTCAACATCGACTCAAGCCGGCGGTTGTTGCGGCTCAAGAAGGCGAATCCCGATGACTACTCCATCCCGCGCGGCGGCCTGTTCCGCTGGGTTTCCTGCCCAAACTATCTCGGCGAAATCGTTGAGTGGCTGGGCTGGGCGCTGCTGACGTGGAGCCCGGCTGGGCTGGCATTCGCGGCGTGGACGATGGCCAACCTCGTGCCGCGCGCACGGGCACATCACCGCTGGTATCGCGAACGGTTCCCCGACTACCCGGCCAGGCGCAAAGCCCTCGTCCCGGGCCTCTTTTGAGCGTTGGCCAAGCGTGTCGCTTGCCTTGGGCTTGGGCCGTGGATACGCTGCGCCGCTCATGCGTCTGCTTGATCGCTACCTGATTCGCGAATGGCTCATCCCGTTTGGCGTCTGCCTGTCCGGGTTCATGGTGCTGTGGATAGCGTTCAAACTGATCAACGACCTGGATGAGTTCGCCGGGGTGGGCGCGGCCGAGATCGCGCGGTACTACTGGGTGACGCTGCCGGGGAATTTCTTCGTCGTCGTGCCGGTGGCGCTGTTGCTCTCGCTCATGTACGCCATCAACCAGCATTCGCGGCATCACGAATTCATCGCCATCCGCAACGCCGGCATCGGCATGTTCCGCATGAGCGCACCGTACCTGCTCGTTGGAGTGCTGCTCTCAGCGGGGCTGTATTGGTCGAACGAAAAATGGCTGCCAAACGGCCTGCGCGAGGGGGAAATCATCAAAACCGTCCAAGCGGAAGGCAAAGAAAACCCGCTTGGCCCCGAGTGGATTACCGACGTCAAACTCCGCAACGACGAAGCCAGCCGCAGTTGGCAAATACCGGCGTTCAATCCGGCGACCGGCGAGATGCGCGGCGTTGGCAAGAACCCCATCATCATCTCGTGGAAATGGGACGACGACCAGCCAAAGCGCGAAATCATGGCCGTGAAGGGCACATGGGAAAGCGGAGGCTGGACGTTCCATCAGGTGAGAGACTACAAGCCGACAGAAGGCTTTCCCGAGGCGCACCCCATCACCCTTCACCAGACGCTGCGGCTGGAGGAGTTCGACGAGACACCGATGCAGATCGAGGGCGAACTGAAAATCGCGCCGTTGTTCGACAGGCGCGCGCACAA
>DQOE01000213.1 GCA_015658765.1 Verrucomicrobiota bacterium
GACGATGCTCGAGCGGTTCAAGCGCGACGAGCACTCGGTGTTGTTCGGCACGGACAGCTTTTGGCAGGGCGTCGATGTGCCGGGCGACGCGCTGCAAAATGTCATCATCACGCGGCTGCCGTTTGCCGTGCCGGATCATCCGCTGGTCGAGGCGAAAATCGAGGCGATCGAGGCCCGAAACGGCAATGCGTTCATGGAGTTTTCCCTGCCGGTGGCGGTGCTGAAATTCCGGCAGGGCGTCGGCCGACTCATCCGCACCAAGAGCGACGAGGGCATCGTCGTGGTACTCGACAGCCGAGTATTGACCAAGCGCTACGGCCAAATCTTCATCGATTCCCTCCCCAATTGCCCAACCGAAATCATGTGATTTTTCCAGATTGGCTCGTTCGGGAATTGAACAGGCCGAAGGCCGGAGGCATCCTAAACCGCGATGAGGGTCTGTTTTCTTGGTTTTATTTTTCTGCTGACATTTGTCGGCGACCTCAACGCGCAGTTTGACGATCCGTTCGGCGGTGGCCAAGCGGGTGTGGCCAAGCCGGCGACTACGGTCAAGTTGCTGTTGTCACACGATGCGGCCAAGCCGGGCACGACGGTGATGGCCGGGCTGGCGTTGACGATGGCCGACGACTGGCACACGTACTGGATCAACCCCGGCGCAGCCGGTATCGCGACCGACGTCGAATGGACGCTGCCCAAGGGCGTGAGCGCCGGGCCGATCCAGTGGCCAACGCCGGACAAGTTCACCGCGCTTGGCTCGATCGGCTACGGTTACCACGACAAAACAATCCTGCTCGTGCCGCTTACCATTGCGGCCGACGCCGCGCTTGGCCAAGCGACGATCTCCGGCAAAGTCAGTTGGCTCGAGTGCAAGGAAAGCTGCATCCCGCGCGACCAGCAAGTGAGCGCAACACTGACGATCGCCGGGACGGACACGCCCTCGGCGAATGCAGCCAAGCTCGACGCCGCCAAAACGGAACTGCCAAAAACCGATGCCAACTTGGCCGTCAAGGCGTGGTGGGATGGCGCGGCCAAGGAAGACGAGCGGACGCTGTTGATCGAGTTTGACGCCGGCCAATCGGGCACCGACGCCGATTTTTTCGCGCTGCTGTTCGAGTCGTTTGAAGTCTCGCCGGAGAGCGAAGTGACGGCCTCCGGCGCTGCAAAAGTTCGCATCAAAAAAACGGTGATGAAGTTTGAGGGCGCTTGGCCAAGCGAGCTCGCCGGCTTGGCCGTCCGAAACTTGAAAGATCACGGCAAGACGGAAGCGTACAGGGTCAAGTTCCCGATCTTGGCTTCCGCATCGGGCGCGGCCGCAACGACCACAACACAAGCCCCGCCGCCCGCCACCGCCGACAAGTCGCTCTGGCGGATGCTGTTGTACGCCTTCATCGGCGGTCTGATTTTGAACGTCATGCCGTGTGTGCTGCCGGTGATCTCGCTGAAAATTCTCGGCTTTGTCAACCAAAGCAAGGAGTCGCCGGCGCGCGTGCGGTTGCTCGGGATGCTTTACGGCGCGGGGGTGGTCGTGTCGTTTTTGGTGCTGGCCGGCGTGGTGATCGGCGTGAAAAGCGCGGGCGAACTGGCAAGCTGGGGCATGCAGATGTCCAACCCGCAGTTCGTCGTTTTGCTGACCGTTCTCATCATGCTGGTGGCGTTGAATCTGTTCGGGCTGTTCGAGGTGACGCTGGGCTCGGTGGGCGCTGCGGCCGGCTCGGTGGCGACGCGGGAGGGCGCGGGTGGCGCGTTTTTCAACGGGGTGCTGGCGACGGTTTTGGCGACGCCCTGCACGGCGCCGTTCCTCGCGCCGGCGCTTGGCTTTGCCTTCACGCAAACCGCCGCCGTGATCGTGCTGATGTTTGTCACCGTCGCGCTTGGCCTCGCGTTTCCGTATGTCGCGCTGAGCTGGAATCCGAAGCTGCTGCGTTTCCTGCCCAAGCCGGGGCTGTGGATGGAGAAATTCAAAGTGGCGATGGGCTTCCCGATGTTGGCCACGGCCGTGTGGCTATTCAGCGTGAGCATCGAATATTACGGCGGCCGGGTTTTGTGGTTCGGCATTTTTTTGATCGTGATCGCCATGGCAGTCTGGGTGTTCGGCGAGTTTTTTCAGCGCGGAACCGGGCGGCGTGGTTTGGCCCTGGGCATCGCCGGGGCGCTTGCGCTTGGCGGGGTCGTGTTCGGGCTCGAGGGGCAGATGCAATGGCGCACCCCGACCGACCCGTTGGCGGCCAAGGCTGGCGTGGTTCAGGATTTCCCCGGCGGAATCCGCTGGCACCGCTGGTCGCCGGAAGCGGTGGCCAAGGCGCGCGAGGCGGGTCAACCGGTGCTGGTGGACTTCACGGCCGTGTGGTGTGCCACCTGTATCTGGAACAAAAAAACGAGCATAGACATCGAGTCAGTGGGCGCCGTAATGGCCGATAAAAACTTCAAGGCGTTCCGGGCCGACTACACGCGGCGGCCGGATTACATCACCGAGGAATTGCGCGACCGGGGCAGGGCGGGCGTACCGCTCGTGTTGGTTTTCCCGGCGGACAAAACAAGGGAGCCCGAAATGCTCCCCGAGTTGCTGACCGCCGACACCGTCCTCAACGCCCTAAACGGAGCCGTCGACTGAGCCGCTTGGCCAAGCGCTATTCATCCAGGATGCCGAGGTCTTGGAGGAATGGCTTGAGCGAGCGGGGGCGGCCGAGGAATTTCTCGATCGACTCGCTGACGTCGCGTGAGTCGCCCACCTCGTAAATCTCCCGCCGCAGTCGCTGCCCCGCCGTCCGGTCAAAGTAGCGGTCGGGCGCGTTTTCAAAAACCGTGGCCATGTCGGCGGAGATCGAGTCGGCCCAGGCGTAGCCGTAGTAGCCGGC
>DQOE01000108.1 GCA_015658765.1 Verrucomicrobiota bacterium
GGCCAACTGCGGCTTGGCCAGTCGGACGCCGCCGGCAGCGTCGCGCTCACCGTGGGCAACAGCGTTGTCCGTCCCGATTACGGCGCGCTCCTCTCGGGCCGCGCCGCCGTTCGCGGGTTGTCCCTCACCGGGTTTCAGTTTGACGCGCAACTCACCGACGCCGGCACCAACCTCCCGCCGATGAAGGTGAGTTTTCCGGAGGGCGAATTGCGCCTGGCCGATACCGGCACGCTGACAGCAAAACAATTGAAAGGGGACGTGTTGGGCTTCTCGGTGGATGTTGACGTGAGCTTGGCCAACGTGATGACGCTGCGCACTGCCCGGAAGCCCGATGCCGAGCCGCTTTCGGAAAAACTCAGGCCGTTCAAGGCGCGCCTAGCCGGCTTGGCCAAGCAGCGGGATGTCGTGAGCTTTCGCAGCAAGCCCAGCTTGCACCTGCAACTCGGCGGCGACGCGATGCGCCCCGGCGAATTGAAGGGCCGCGGCGTGTTGATGGCCGGCGGAGCGACGATGCCGGAGGGGTCGCTGGAGGAGTTGGCGATGGAGTTGAATCTTGGCGACCCGGACGGCATCGTCGGCTCGCTCCGCATCATCGGCTTGGCTACGGCGACGGCGAAAATCGGCTCGGCAACGGCGACCATCACTGCGCCTCAGTCGATCACCAACGCCGTTCCGGCGCGCATCGATTTTGAATTGGCGCTTGGCCAAGTGACGGTGGCCAAGACGGCGGTCGAGTCGGTCGAGCTGAGCGGCAGCCTGGCCGGGGCCGGGTCGCCGCCGGAGACGGATGAGGGCTGGGCGTATTGGGCCAAGCTCGCGCCGTACGTGGCAGATTTCAGCGGCTTGGCCAGGGGTATCACCGGCGAGAAGGGACTGGCGATTCGCGAGGTGTCGCTGGCCGGCACCTGGCGGGCGCCGCGCCTGTCGCTGAGCCAACTCGACGCCAAGCTGTACGACGGCGGCGTGAGCGGTTCGGCGGAACTGAACGTCGCCACCCGCCTGGCCACGGCGAGCAGCCGGGTCAACTTCAGTCTGCATAATGTGTTCAACCTGCTCACGCCCAAGGCGCAGCGCTGGCTGAAGCAATACCAGTGGATCGAGGCGCCGGTGGTCACCGGCACGGTGCGCGCGACGCTGCCGGAGTGGACCAACGCGAAGCCGGATTGGCGCGCCGAAGTGCGGCCGACGATAAGCGTGAAAGCTCAAGTGACCTCGGGGCCAATGAGCTTTCGCGGTGTTGAGATCGAGTCGGTGCGGAGCGACTTGGTGTACTCGAACCTCACCTTGCGCCTGCCGAACCTCGTCGCCAAGCGGCCGGAGGGGGAGGTTCGACTGGCGCTGCGCTCCCACACGGAGACGCAGGATTTCCACTTCGATTTTCGCAGCAGCATCGATCCGCGCGCGATCACGCCGGCGCTCGAGGAGGAGAAGCAGAAAAAGGGGTTCGATTATTTTTCCTTCGAGACGCCACCGGTGGTTGAGGGGCAGGTGTGGGGGCGGTGGCGCGAGCGGGAGCGCACCGGCTTCCGCGCCTCGGTGGCGGCGACGAATTTCACCTTTCGGGCGCAGCAGGTCGACGGCTTCACGGCCGGGGTCTCGTTCGCCAACGGTTTTCTGAGCATGACCAACGCCGTTGTGCGCCGGCCGGAGGGCGAGGCCAGCGTGGAGGCGCTGGGCTACGACACGCGCTCCAAACGGCTGTACCTGACCAACGCGGTGGGCCGGCTCGAGCCGACGGCTGTCGCGAAGGCGATCGGCCCGAAGACAGCCCGCTCGCTCGAGCCGTACCAGTTTCTCGAGCCACCGCTGGCGCGCGTCAACGGCTGGGTGCAGACCGGCCCGGGGCGCAACCCGGCGGAGTTGCGTTTCGAGATCGACGGCGGGGCGTTTCGTTTCAGCAGGTTCAACTCGCGGGACATCGACGGCGAGATTTTTTGGAGCGGACAGACGGTGACGCTCACCAACATCGTAGCCGAGTTTTACGGCGGCGAACTGCGCGGGAATCTTGTGTCCCGGTTTAACGACGACCGCTCGGCGGATCTGGCGTTTCATCTCGAGACAAAACAAACGGAACTGACCGGGTTGATGTCCGACATCATGGAAAAAAAATCCAAATTAAGCGGCCGCTTGGACGGGGTGCTGGACATCACCGCCAACTCAAGGGATTTGAAGAGCTGGAACGGGTCGTCCAGCGTGACGCTGAAGGACGGATACCTGTGGGAGCTTCCGCTGATCGGCATCTTCGCGCCCGTGCTGGATGGCCTGACGCCGGGGCTGGGCACGAGCACGTTTTCGGAGGGCACGGCTGACTTCACCATCACCGATGGTGTCGTCGGGACCAGGAATCTCGAGCTCAAGTCGGCGTTGATCCGGCTGCAATACAAGGGGAAGGTGGATTTTGATGGGCGGATTCACGATGCCGGCGTGGTGGCGGAGGCGCTGCGAGACACGTGGGTGATCGGGCCGTTGCTGGGGCCGTTGTTCAACCTGGCGTTGTCGCCGATCGAGCGCATGCTCAAGTTTGAGGTGAGCGGCACGCTCAGCCAGCCGAAGCTGGAGATGAAACACATCCCCAAGGTGTTGCTGGTGCCGTTTCAGTTGCCGTTCCAGGTCATTGACGAGCTGATCCCGGGCGGGGAGCCTGCCGAGGCGCCGCCCGGCAAGCGTGGCCCGTAAGTGGCTCCGGCTTGGCTTGGTAGTCGGATCACGCTATTTTTTTGCCAGACGGCTGATACGCCCGCGCAGGCGGTAAACCATGGCGACTTGTACTGAAGATCAATAAGGAAAACCTACCCGCGCTGCCCTCATTGTGCCGGGACGGATCTGATGGAGGCGGTGCGCGAGGAACTTGTTACGTTCGAGGCCTTCAGCGATCTGGACGAACTAACGCTGCAGGAGGTGTTGGTCGAGATGATGCGCGAGGGGTCGCCGGGCTTGATTCTTCAGCAGGCTCCGTTGTCCCTGCGAAACCGTGTCCGCGAAAAACTATCAAGCTACAACCGGGACCGGCTGGAAAATGATCTTCGGGAAACGGCGACGGATGCAGAGAGGAGCGAGGCGGTGGACCGGACGGTTGCTCCGTTGTGGGTCATGCAGATTTGCGGCGATGTGAAACTCAAGCTCGTCGAGGGCGGCACCGCGGGGCGGCAAAGTGTCCTGTCTGCAAGCGGGCGACAATTTCGCCGGAGAACCTGCGGGAGTTGGCCGGTTGTCCCGAGTGCCACTCGACCCGCCTGTTTGATGCTCTCCTGCAGAATATCGGGGGCCTGGCATTTCTTGCCCCCTTGTCGGCGGGTGCGGTCTCCGAGTTCACCCGCCGGTACATCAACCACATCCACGTCCGGTCACTGGCGGTGTTGTTCAAGTCAGTCGACGATGAACTGTTGAGCCAGGTCCTGGGCAAGTTCCCGCGCGGTCTGCAGATGGACGTGCAGGACAGGATGGCGGCGATCGATGAGCCGCTCGAGAAAGGTGTTGGCTGCCTCGCATCACATTTTGGCGGCGGTGTTCACCCAGTGCTTTGACCCCCGATCTCGAGGACGTCGGCTTTGCCGTCTCGGCGGATGTTGGGTCTATCTGTGACAGGTGCAAAGCCCCGGCCCATACCGGGCCGATTGGGTGACAAAGGGCTCCACATTCAGGTGCGCCTGGCCTAGCCTGTCGCCGGTTCATTTGTAATCATGAAAACACAGACGATGATATTACTGGCCCTTGGCTTGGCCGCCGCTCCGCTTGGCGAAGCCGCATGGGAGGATGGGAAGAAGCGCCTCAAGCCGCTGACCGACGACACAAAGGCCAAGGTGCTGGCAGCGCTGCCGGCCAAGGCCACGGCCAAGCCGAAAAAGCCGCGGCGCATCCTTGTGTTTTACCGGTGCGAGACGTTTGTGCACGGCTCGATCGTTGCGGGGAACTTCGCCATGCAGGAGTTGGGCAGGAAGACCGGCGCGTTCACCGCCGACTTGGCGGACGAGTACTCGGTGTTCAACAAGGCCAATCTCGAAAAGTACGACGCGATCCTGTTCAACAACACCACGAGCCTGGCGCTCGAGAATGACGACCAGCGCAACGCGATCCTCGGCTTCGTTGGCCAGGGGAAAGGTGTCGCCGGCATCCACGCGGCGAGTGATAATTTTTACAGATGGAAAACCGGCGCGCGGATGATCGGCGGCCAGTTCAACGGACACCCATGGGGTGGGGGCGGCACGTGGTCGTTCAAGCTCGATGACCCGAAGCACATCCTCAACCAGGCGTTCAAGGGCAGGGGCTTCTGGCACAAGGACGAGATTTACCAGTACAAGCCGGAGACGTATGTCGGCGGCGACAAGCTTCGCGTGCTGGTGAGCCTCGACCTGAACACGGAGCAGACGATGAAGCCGCTCAACCGCAACGAGGGGTTGAAGAAACAATATACCGAGGGCGGTCGCACCGTGCCGGTGTCGTGGATTCGCACGTTCGAGGGCGGCCGTGTGTTTTACACGAACCTCGGCCACAACGCGTCCACCTACTGGAACCCGGCGGTGTTGCAGCATTACCTGGACGGACTGCAGTATGCCTTGGGCGACTTGAGGGCCGATGCAACGCCGTCATCGAAAATCACCCGCGAGGAAGTGCTCGCCCCGCCCGCGCCGTAGCCGGCTTGGCCAAGCGCATCAAGGCCGCGCCCACTCGGGGGGGAGGCGGAGAACTCCGCAACAACCCGCTGCGCCTCCTCGATGATGATGTTCTGGCAGGGCAACCGGCCAAGGCCAACTATTTGGCTAATCTAGGAATTGCCGACTCCGTAGCTTTTCACCGTGCGCAGTCTCATCGACAACCCGCGGTTCCGCATTTCAACGGCGTGGGACACCTTCGATTCCTGCGGCTGGATGGGTTCGATCTCGTTGGCCATGGCTCGGGTTATTTTCCGGCGACGACTCGCGGGTCGGCCGGCGGCACCGGCTCGTCGAGCGCCCAGAGGACGCCGTTGAGCAGCAGTCGCTGAAACGCCGGCAATCCAAAGTCACCCACGCCGCCAAGCGATGTGTAAAAGACGCGGTTGCCGTTGGCCTCGTTCGTCCACGCCACCGGCTCGCTGATGTCGTCACGGCCCGAGAGGGTGCCGGCCATCAGCACGGTGACAGACGTTGCGACCGGCTTGTTTTTGTAGAGGTGCGATCTTGCCTCGAAGGCGTCGTGCGGCACGCCGGTGAGGATCGGGTGCCCGGCACCGGCAGCCGTGGCTTGGATGACGGTGGCTGCTTTCGGCGGTTTGTTGCCGTGGTGGTTCCGGTAGTCAACGCCGAGGATTTCGTCGTCGAACTTGGCCCAGCGCGCGTGGTGTTCGCTGGGCGGTTCACGGTCGAACGCATGGCTGGCGGTGCGGATGCCGACGAGCGGTTTGCCCTTGGCCAAGTGTGCGCGGACGAGGTCGAGCTGCGCCTTGGGCGGCGTGCGGCGGCGGACACTCAGGAAAAGCAGGTCAGCATCCTTCAGCGCCTCGAGGCCGGCGAAGTCGTTCGGGTCGTTTTCGCTCACGTGCACAAACGTGCAGCGGATGCCGCGATACTCGAGGTGTTTTTGCGCGAACACCGGCAGCGTCGCGGCGGTGTCGTATTCCTGCTCGCCGATCATGAACACGACGTGCGGCGGCGTGTCGCCCCTGAAGCGGAACGGCTCGCCGCCGAGCAACTGGTCGCTGGTGGTTGTCGGGCAGACCCGGTGCTCGATGTGCTCGACGACCAGCGCGGTGCCGCGAAAGTGATTCACGTACGGCCAGCTCGCCGGGTTGTACATCGAGTCGGTGAGGTCGCGGACGAGCAGGACATTTTTGCCATTGCGCGCCATGTTGCGCAGGCCGAACGGCCGGCCGAGCACGCACATGTTCGTGTGCACGCCGACGAGCAGGACGTTGCGGATGCCGCGCGCCTCAAGCAGGTTCCAGATTTCGATGCCGCTGTCGCTGATCGCGTCGCGCCTGGGGTCAATCCCGATCAGGGCGACCTGCCGCTTCCACGGGCTGCCCGGGTTGCGGCCAAGCTTGGCTAGGTGCTTGGCCCAGGCGGCGTGCTCCGCCGGGTCGTCGTCCTCGCCGCCATCGGAGTGGTCGATGGGGTAGCCCTGGCTTTCCTCCACCTTGTCAATCCAGTGGCACCAACTCTCGATGGCCTTGGGTTGCACGGCGGCACCGGGCGCGGCTTGGGCGCGTTTGCGGGCGGGGTGGTTTTTGTAAAACTCCATGCACGACGACGGCGCGTGAATGATCAGCGCACCCCTGGCCCGTGCGGTGTTGAGAAGTTGGTTCATGCGCGGCGCCATTTCGCCGACGCGGCCGACGGCGTTTTTGCAGTGGTGCAGATCCCACATGTCGCAGACGATCACCGCCGTCGCCTTGGCGTCCCAAAGAACTTTTTGTTGCCGCACGGCCCAGTCGCCGTCGGCGTCCCTGACGCGGTCGCGTGTGTCGAGGGTGAACGTCTCGGCGTTGGCCAAGGCGAGTGAAAACAGGATGGAAAAAATGGCGGTGTGTTTCATGAAACCGATGCGTGTCTTCGGCGGTGTTGCTATCGGCTTGGCCAGGCGTTGTCAACCAAAACACGCCGTGTTGCAAACAAGGCTTCGCAAAGGTTGCCCGGCGGTTTAGCTTGGCCAAGCGAAGCGGATTATGAGCGAGACGACGGCCCAACCCAACCCCCCCAGCGACGGGAAGCTTGCATTGCGCGTGCTGGTGGTGGAGGACTCGGAGTTCGACGCGCGCATGCTGGTCGGGCTGCTGCGGGCGGGGGGGTTCGAGCCGGAGTTCGAGCGGGTGGAAACAGAGGGCGGAATGCGAACCGCCCTTGGCCAAGCGCAATGGGAGGTGATACTTGCCGACTACAACCTGCCCGACTTTAGTGCGCCAAGGGCGCTCGAGGTGTTGCAGGAATCGCAACTCGACATCCCGTTCATCATCGTCTCCGGCGGTATCGGCGAGGACACCGCCGTGGCCGCAATGAAGTCCGGCGCGCACGATTACCTGATGAAAGGCAACCTGGCGCGGCTGGTTCCGGCGGTGGAGCGGGAATTGCGCGAGGCTGCGGTGCGATCCTCGCGGCGGCAGACGGTCAAGGATTTGCGAGCGAGCGAGTTGAGGCATCGTTCGCTGATCGAGAACACCTCGGACATCATTGCGGTGCTGGATTGCAAGGGCATGATTCAATTTGTGAGCCCGGCCTGCGAGCGAGTGCTGGGCACGACTGCCGAGGCACTGATCGACAGCGACTGGTTTGCGCTGGCGCACGGGGAGGATCGGGATCGATTGAGGGCAGAGTTCGGGCAGGCGCTTGGCCATGAGGGGAAACAATTCGCCATCAAGGGCAGGTTCGCTGCGGCGGACGGGAGTGAGCGGGTGATGGATATCACGGCAAGCAACCTGCTGGCCGACGAGGCGATTGCCGGGGTGGTGATCAACGCGCGCGACATCACCGAGCGGTTGAAGGAGCAGGCGGCGATGCATGAGTCCGAGGAGCAGTTCCGGGTGGCCAGTGAAATCCAGCAACACTTGTTTCCCTGGAAGGCTCCGCAGTTGGACGGGTTTGACATTGCCGGTGCATCCAGGCCGGCTGCGGCGACGGGTGGCGATTACTTTGACTACCTCACCACCTCAGACAGTCAACTGGCGTTGGCGATCGGCGACGTGAGCGGGCACGGTATCGGTCCGGCCATGCTCATGGCGGAAACCCGTGCGTACCTCCGCATCCTCACCCGGAACCGTAACGATCTGTCACTGATCCTCACCCGGGCAAACACGATGGTGGGGGAGGACGTCGGCGAGGAGCGATTTGTCACCATGCTGTTGGCCAAGCTCGATCCTGAAAAAAGAACGCTCGTCCACGCCAGCGCAGGCCACTCGCCCGCGTTCATCCTGGGCTCCGACGGCGCGGTGAAGAGTGAACTCAGGAGAACCGGGATGCCGTTGGGAGTCATGCGAGACGCGGAGTACACCGTGTCCAAGCCGCTGCGCTTGGCCAAGGGGGATGTGTTGGTGTTGCTGACCGATGGGCTTGAGGAAACCACGAACCCGGAAGGGGAGTTGTTCGGAGTCGATCGCATCCTGCAGGCGGTACACCAAAACCGGCAGTCTAAGGCGGCTAAAATCGTCGAGTCGGTTTTTGGAACATTGAAGGATTTTTCCGGCAACGCGGAACAGGTGGATGACTTGACGATGATTGTTGCCAAGGCCGAATAATTTTTTACGAAAAAATGCTTGCCAAAGCAGAGCCTCTCCAGTACACCCCCCGACAATTGAAGGCGAGGAGCAAGCCCGGTATCTTGATGGGGACAGGTACGATGCGGTTATCCGTTTCGTGTATGGCCGGGTTTCTCTGTCTATTGGCCGGGTTGCCGGCACTTGAAGCCAAGGAGGTTCAAACTGTCAAAATCAGCCGATTTTCTGCGAAGAAATACGGTGATAAACCATTTGTTGTGACGGCTAAATCCAGTTCAAAATTGCCAGTCTCGATTTTCGTGAACGGCCCGGCTTCGGTAGATAAAAGAGGAAAAATAACCATAAAAGGGGCCGGAAAGGTGCGTGTTTTTGCCGTTCAAATGGGAAACGACCAGTTCATGCCTGCCAAGCCGGCAATGGTGACACTTGAAGTAGCCAAGGCATCATTGGTTATCCGGGCAGAGGACAAGAAAATGAAGGAAGGGGAAAAGACCCCCGAATTGACCGTGACATACAAGGGCTTTGTCAACGCGGAATCGGTGAAGAATTTAACCAAACCAGCCGTAGCGAAGCTTGTTGAGACGGGCAAAGGGAAAAGGAAAAAGCATAAAATCGTCCCAAGTGGTTCAGAATCAATGAATTACAGTTTTAATTATGTATCGGGTGATCTTGAGATTATCCGTAAGAAAAAGAGCTTTTTCGGGCGAAATTGATTATGTCCGGAAAATGGAGCGGCTTGTTGCCACTCTTAAAAAACCTATTAAGACAAACAACCAAAACAAGTAAAAAACCTACGACTATTTGCTCTGTGAAATGCTCTCTTGGGAGCATGGATATTATTGGAAATAAAAGACTTGCCAAGGGTTTGGCCTTCAGGCCAAATCGGTGGCGGTTATAAATAAGTTGTCGGTTGTCATGTTGAATTAGCTTCAACAAAACAGTATTTCAACTATGAAAAAAATGATTGGAACCAAAGTTAGACGCACCATAGCGGGCCAGCTCGCTTTCGCTACGGCCATGATCTTTTCCCTCCCGGGAAACATGCAGGCACAACAGACGCAGACGATCACTGCTCCCAGCATTGATGACGTCACCTACGGTGTCGCGCCATTCAGCGTCTCTGCAACTTCCAGTTCGGGTTTGACGGTCAGTTACGGTGTTGCCGGGCCGGCATCTGTGGATACCGACGGACTGTTGACTGTGCTGGGCAAGGGTTCTGTCACGGTTTTCTTTTTTCAGGATGGCGATGCAACCTATCATATTTCAGCGCCAGTGGTGAAATCATTCACCGTCAACGGTGCCACGGCCACGGTTACTCTGGCTGATGCCTCAGTAGCCTATACCGGTACGGGCCAATCCCTGACTCCAACCCAGACTGATTCAGGTGGAACCGCCTTGAGTGAGCCAATTTCTGTCACCTACACCGATGCAGCTGGAGCTGCTGTGGCCAGCCCGACAAATGTGGGCGTGTACACGGCCACTGCCACCATTACCACGGGTTCGAACTATTCCGGTTCTGACACGGCAACCCTGACCATCACCAAGGCAGCCGCAACGGTTACCATTTCAGAAATCAGCCAAA
>DQOE01000307.1 GCA_015658765.1 Verrucomicrobiota bacterium
GTCACGTCGTCCTCCACCTCGATGTCGTGATGTTTGCCGATGCCAATATGGCCCTGCACCCGGGACGGCATGCCGACGATCCATTGCAGTGCGTCGAGTTGGTGGAGGCATTGGTTGAGCAGCACGCCGCCGCCCTCGCCCTTCCACGTGGCGCGCCAGTCGCTGCTTTGATAATACGCCTCGGCCCGGAACCAGTCGGTCATGATCCAAATCACGCGAATCAAGTCGCCCAGTTCGCCGCCCTGTACCAGTTCGCGAATCTTTTGATAGCGCGGCTCGACGCGCATTTGGAACATGCCGGAGAACGTTAGCTCCGGCCGTGCCTCGGCGGCGGCGACGAGGCGCTCGGCGTCGGCCTTGTGCGCGGAGATCGGTTTTTCCACCATCACATGCAGGCCAACCTCGAGCGCAGCGATGCCGAGTGTGGTATGCTGAAAATGCGGCGTGGCAATCATTAGCGCATCGATCTCGCCGGAGGCGATCAGGGCCTCGCCGCTGTCAAATGTCTTCAGCCCCTTGGCCTCGTACTCGGGCAGTTTGTCGGGGAAGGCATCCGCCACCGCCGTCAAGACGCCGCGTTCCACTTTGCCCTCGAGCAGGTTGTTGACGTGAATCTGCCCGATGTTTCCCAAGCCGACGATGCCGATGCGTACGTTGTCCATGCGATTGTTGATTGTGATCCGTGCCAATGACGAAACGGGTTGGGGAGTGTGCCACCACGGGCCATCGTCGCACAGGAAAATGTCCGTTGGGCGAAGCGTGACAATTCCGGGTTGACTTGGCCAAGGGATGTGCGAGTTTTCGCCGTACGCAGAGTCACCGTCAATAAAAGCCATGAAAATCGAAATACTCAACGAATGTCCGGACTGCCTGCCGACGATGGATCGGCGGCGTTTTGTGAAGAGCGCTGCACTTGGCACCGCCGCCCTGGCCGCGGCGCCGCTTGGCCAGGCGGCGAAAAAGAAGGCCGACACCGAGACACTGGTGGCCCAACTGTTCGGCAGTCTCAACGACAGCCAAAAGAAAGTGGTGGCCTTTCCGTTCGAGCACCCATTGCGCGAAAAGGTCGACAACAACTGGCACATCACCAAAAAGAGCATCGGCGAGATTTTCACCGGTGAACAGCAGGCGCTGGTGAAGGAGATTTTCTTGAAATTGCACAGCGATCAATACGCCGAGACCGTGCTTGGCCAAGTGCGGCATGATTCCGGGGATGAAGGGTTCGAGAGCACGTCGGTGGCTTTGTTTGGCCAGCCGAACACCGGCAAGTTCGAGTTTGTGCTGACCGGCCGGCACTGCACCCGGCGCTGCGATGGCGACTCAGTGGAGGGAGAGGCGTTTGGCGGGCCGATCTTTTACGGGCACGCCGCGCGGGCCTTCAACGAAGCGCCGGATCATCCCGGCAACGTCTATTGGTATCAGGCCAAGCAGGCCAACAAAGTGTTTGCGATGATGGACGGCAAGCAGCGGAAAATGGCCCTCTTGGGCAAAAGCCGGGGCGAGCAGGGAACCAAGACGGTGGCGTTGAGCGGCAAAAAGCACGGTTTGCCGGGAATCCCAGTGTCGGAATTAAGCAGCGATCAAAAGGGCCAAGTGCGCAAAACGATGGCCGATTTGCTGGCGATGTTCCGGGAAGAAGACGCCAAAGAGGCGTTGAAGATGGTTGACGCAGGCGGTTTTGACCACTTGCACTTGGCATTTTACAAGAATCACGACGTCGGAAACGACAAAATATGGGATGTTTGGCAGATAGAGGGGCCGAACTGCCTGTGGTTTTTCCGGGGCGACCCGCATGTTCACGCTTGGGTGAACATAAAAAGCCCCGTTTGAGCGATTTTTTTTGAGCTAATTCAAAAAAATCGTTGACTAGGGTTAGGAGGGCAACTAAATTCCCTTCCCTTTTGGGGCGCAAACCAATCGCTAAGTCATTTGATTCCAGTTGTTTAGGATGGAAACATGGAATCAAATGAGTTTTTGATTTTACAGGCGGGCTTGAAAGGCAGGCGGCTACGTCGCTCGATGCCCATGTAGCTCAGTTGGTAGAGCACATCCTTGGTAAGGATGAGGTCACCAGTTCAAACCTGGTCATGGGCTCCACTAAGAATTTGTTTATTAGCAAGTATAACGAACTAACCAACAAAAAATAATCGAATGGCAAAAGAAGAGTTCCAACGCAAAAAGCCCCATGTAAATATCGGTACCATTGGTCATGTTGACCACGGCAAATCGACCCTCACGGCAGCTATCGTCGAGGTGCAGTCAAAAAAGGGGATGGCGACCCCCATCTCCTATGCGGATATAACCAAGGGTGGTACTGTTCGTGATGAATCCAAGACGGTGACCATCGCGGTGTCGCATGTGGAGTATGAGAGCGATAAGCGCCATTATGCGCACGTTGACTGCCCGGGCCATGCTGACTATGTGAAGAACATGATCACGGGTGCCGCCCAGATGGACGGAGCCATTCTCGTGGTGGACGCCTCACAAGGCCCGATGCCCCAGACCAAGGAGCACGTTTTGCTGGCCAAGCAGGTGGGTGTTCCCGCCATCGTGGTCTGCCTGAACAAGTGTGATCTCGTTGATGACGAGGAAATGTTGATGCTCGTCGAGGAGGAGATCAAGGATCTGCTCGAGAAATACGATTTCGACAAGGAAACCCCGATTATTCAGGCCAGTTCTCAAGGTGCTTTAGACGGCGAGGAGAAGTGGGTGAAAGCCATTGGCGAGTTGCTGGAAGCTTGTGACAACGGCGTTCCTGATCCGGTTCGTGAAGAGGACAAGCCGTTCCTGATGTGCATTGAGGATGTGTTCAGCATCGAGGGCCGCGGCACCGTGGTGACCGGTCGTGTTGAGCGCGGCATCATCAAGAAGATGGATGAGGTCGAGATTGTGGGTTTGCGGGAAGTTCAAAAGACCGTCGCAACCGACCTCGAGATGTTCCGCAAATTGCTGAATGAAGCTCGCGCCGGTGAGAATGTCGGCGTGCTTTTGCGCGGTATCAAGAAGGATGAAGTGGAGCGCGGCCAGGTCTTGGCCAAGCCCGGCACGATCCAGCCGCACACCAAGTTTAAGGGCGAGGTCTATGTCCTGACCAAGGAGGAAGGTGGAAGACACACGCCGTTCTTCACCAATTACCGCCCGCAGTTCTACTTCAGGACTACGGATGTGACCGGTTCCTTGACGTTGGAAGGTGACATCGAGATGGTGATGCCGGGAGATCGCGTGACGGTGGCTGTGGAACTCGGCAAGCCGGTCGCGATGGAGCAGGGGCTTACTTTCGCTATTCGCGAGGGTGGCCGTACAATCGGCTCGGGCCGTGTGGCCGAGGTCGTCGAGTAGTCCATTTTTTCGCGGGCGACATGGAGTCGCGCGCGGGAAGGATACAAACCCTGAGTAGGGCGGTAGTTCAATTGGTAGAGCAACGGTCTCCAAAACCGTCTGTTGGGGGTTCGAATCCCTCCCGCCCTGCCAATGGATTGAAACCAACCCCAAACCGGAGGGGTGGCAGAGTGGTCGAATGCGGCGGTCTTGAAAACCGTTGAAGCGAAAGCTTCCGGGGGTTCGAATCCCTCCCCCTCCGCCAAGTTCCGGGAGAACTGACAAAGAAAGAAAGTTCGCAACATGAACGAAAC
>DQOE01000020.1 GCA_015658765.1 Verrucomicrobiota bacterium
ACAGTCATTGGCAGCTTGCTGGCGGTTGGAGCGGTTGCCATTGTGAGCATCGCCGAACTAACGCCCATCACATTTTACACCGCAGGTACCATGCTACTGCTGGCTGGTTTGGCGTTTGTATCGGCGCGGTTGACGCGCCTGTCGAATGCAAGTGCGCTTGACCAACCCGACGGACTCTCTCTCTCCGAGCTTGGCCAACGCAACGCCGCTCGTCGGCGACGACGCAGCATGGCCACAGTCGGCATGTTGGCCTGTGGCAGTTTCATGATCGCCTCGATCGGTGTGTTCCAAAAAGACGCCACGGTTGACGCCAACGAGCGCACATCCGGCACCGGCGGCTTTGCGTTCATGGGCGAAGCCAGCATCGCCGTCGTGCACGACATGAACGACGCCCAACAGCGCGCCGATCATTACAGCCTCGACGAGAAACTCGTGCAGGGTGTCACCTTTGTACCGTTCCGACTGCGCGACGGTGACCAAGCCAACTGCCTCAACCTCAACCGCGCCCAGCAGCCGCGCCTGCTCGGCGGCAAGCCGGAACAGCTCAAGGGCCGGTTCACCATCACCGCGCCGCTCGACGGCCTTGAGCCGGGCGACAACCCGTGGGCGCTGCTCGAGACCGCGCGGGCGACTCTCAAACTCGGCGATAACGTCGTCCCGGCCATCGCCGATCAAAGCGCCATGAAGTATGCACTCGGGATGAAGATTGGCGACACAATCGACTACACCGACGAACACGGCATCACATTCAAAGTGATGTTCGTCGCTCAAATGGTTGACAGCATTTTGCAGGGCAGCCTACTCATCTCCGAGTCGGACTTTATTAAACGATACCCCGGTGAAAGTGGCTACCGTGTGTTTCTTGTCGATGCCCCAGCGGAAAACAGGGAAGCCGTCGGCGTGGAGTTAAATACCGCTCTCGAGGATCACGGCTTCGAGTGGGTCAGCGCCACGCAGCGACTCGGCGAACTGAACGCCGTGCAGAACACTTACCTAAACACGTTTCAAGTGCTCGGCGGTTTGGGCCTGTTGCTTGGCAGCCTTGGCTTGGGCGTCGTCGTGATGCGCAACGTGCAGGAACGCAAAAACGAACTCGCCCTGCTGCGCGCGATCGGTTTTGAGAAACGCACAATCAAGGGTTTCGTGCTGGGAGAGTACCTCGGGCTGCTGATCGGCGGGTTGCTAATCGGCACCGTCTCGGCCGGCTTGGCGGTGCTTCCGACCATACTTTCCCCGACCACCGATGTGCCGTACGCTCTGCTCGGCGCGACGCTCGGCAGCGTCCTGCTGCTCGCCGGCCTGTGGACGTGGATCGCAACGAACCTCTCGCTGCGCGGCAACCTGTTGGAAGGCTTCCGGGGGGATTGAAAAAAAATGAACAGATCATCAAAAAACGCGAAAGCGTCTTGGAGTGCGGTTTTCTGCACCGCTTTTTTAAACGCAGAGGGCCGCAGAGAGAAAATAACTGAAATTTTTTTAAACACGGATTTCACGAATGTACACAAAGTTGAAAACTGAAAATTTGAAACTTCAAACCCCCAAGACACTTTCACGTTGTTTATTGGCGTTTGGGTTGGCGGCGTTTACGGCGCAGGCGGCGGAGCCGCTATACCAAAATAATTTTGAGAAAACTCAAATTGGCGAAGTGCCGGACGATTTTCTCGTGCTCGACGGCGACTTCGCGGTGAAGCGGGGGAATGGCAACAAGTATCTCGAGTTGCCCGGCGCGCCGCTCGATGCGTTCGGCTTCATGTTCGGCCCGTCGGCACGGCACGGCAACGAAATCAGCGCGCGGATGTTCGGCACGAAAAAAGGCCGCCGCTACCCGGTGTTCGGCGTCGCGCTGAACGGCGTCAACGGCTATCGACTGCAGGTCGCCCCGGCCAAGCGGGCGATCGAGTTGCTCAAGGGCAGCACCGTCGTGGCCAAGGTGCCGTTTCGCTGGAGCGGCGTCGAGTGGCTTCGACTCGCGCTGAGGGTCGAGCAAACCGGCGCTGCCGAGTGGACGGTCAGCGGCCGGGTTTGGGCCGACGGTAAAAAGGCACCGGCCAAGCCCACCATCACGCACAAGGAAGCCAAGGAACCGCGCAACGGCAAGCCCTCCATTTGGGGAAGCCCCTACTCCGGCACCCCGATTCGCTATGACGACATCGTCGTCAAAAAAATCGCCAAGTAACCGGCTGGCTGTTTTCCTGCTGGCGCTTGGCATGGCTGCGCCGCTTGGCAACGCGGCGGAGGTCGAGTTGCGGCTCGCGATTCCCGAGGCGCCGTTTCACGTCATCGGTGACCCGGTGCCGCTGCGCTGGGAGTTCGTCAATCGCGGTGATCAACGACTGGCCTTCATGTGGGAGGGCTGCTGCCGGTTGAACGGCCGCGTCACCGCATCGCTTGGCCAACTCACCCTTCACTCTGATCCGGCGACTTCCGCCGCGCAGTTGACTGCGCACCGATTCGCGCGCGCCGTGCGACTACTCCCCGGCAAGCCGGCCGTTTTCGAGACGAACCTCGGCGACTGGCTCAACATCGACCGCTCCGGCGAATACAAACTCACCGCCCGATACACCGGCCTGCTCGACAACCAGCAGCCGCAAGTCGGACGCGGCTGGCAACTCTGGAAAGACTCCGCCACGGCCGAGCCGATCCGCGCCACGCTGCTGACCCCGGGCGACTACATCGCCAGGCGCAACCAAGCCGAGATTGCGCTTCGACTCGACGGCCCCGATCGATTGCTCCCGCTCGATCCGACGATGCTCGAATTGAAACTGCTCAACTTGTCCGAGACACCCAAGACAATCCATTGGCCAAGCGACTTTGCGCTTTGGTTTTTGGATGCCACCGGCGAGCGTTCACCGATGGCTCCCACAAGCATTCGCGCCGCCCCGGAGAAACTGGTGCTCGCAAAAAATCAACGCTTGGCCAAGCGAATCGAGATCGCCCCGGGCGCATTCGATGGCCAGGCGCTTGAGCTGTATCGACTGTTCGTCGATTTCAAAACCGCCGAAAGCCGCTCGCCTTCCAACGCCGTGCCGCTCGACTGGCGGCTGGACGCCGCCGACTTGCAACAACTCATCCACTTGGCCTCAGGCGGCGCGAAAACCGGGCGGCGAAACCGGCCGCTGAAACTGATCCGCCTGCACCTCGGCGAACTTGGGCAAGCGCTAGGCCAAGTGCCTGCATCGGATTTAAAGGAAAAGGGTAAAAAACTGCTGAAGGAATTACAACTCGCCGCAGCGCTAAACCCTGTTTCCGAAAAACCGGGCCTAGTTACCGTGAAACTCCGAATCACCAACGACGGATCAATTCAATTTGCTAACGAAGCGCTTGGCCAAGCGTTTCAGGGTGAAAAGCCCATCACAGACCAACTCAACGATTTACTGAACATCCGCAAACACCTGGGCTGGACCGTTGCCATCCAAATTCAACCATACGCCACCACCGCCAATAAACACGTCGACGCTGCCTTTGAGAAATTAAAACCTCTCGAACCCCGCTTGGCCAAGCCAATCACATTGGCTCCCCTACAAAACTAGCTTCGGAATAAAACATCTTTGGCGACCAATCAGGCGAAGTAACGCAAAAGAGCAGAAAATCCAATTTTTACAGGGATAAACTGCATTTCCGTTCTAGCACCGGTGCTAGAATTTTCGTTTTTCCTAAGGTTTAGACGCGCTTAAAAACTGATGCTTTTGGCGCTGTTGAGATGAATAGCATTATAGCGCCGTTTATTTGTCAGCGGCTTTCAACTCTTCATTAATCACGTAATCAGTAGGAAATTCGATCACTTGATTCTGTTTTTTTAAGCGCTTTTTTAACTGGTTGTAGGGTAATTGCTGAACATCAACCTTGGTTTTAGAAGCCATGGCCGCAGCCACCCCAGCACTATGTCCGAGCATCATCCAAGTCGGCTCGACACGTATGCTGGAAAGCGCCACATGACTGCTCGACAGGCAGACCGGCACTAACAGGTTGACGCATTCGGAGCGCTTGGGAGTGAGCGAACGGTAAGGCACCTGGTATGGATGCCCGTGGTGATTGCCGTTGATACGCTTGGGGAAAATTGTACCTTCATTAATCCACCCTCTGCCGTCAGCCGTCGGCACACGCTGGCAGTCATGCGAATCGATAGGGAAGGAACTGATACCTATGCTATCCTTCTTCCGGGCATTTGTTCGCACGTCATGCTGGGTTAAGACATGCTCACCAATCATGCGCCTGCCTTCGCGCACATAAAGGGCAGGCGGCCAGCCCCCATATTTTCCAAATTCATCCTTGGCGAGGCCGTAGGTCGCGAATTTCCTGCGAACGCCCTCGGGCACGCCCGAGTCGGTTTTAAGGAACCAGATCAGCTCCAGCGTGTACTGCTTGTGTGCCTCCCAGATTTTCTCACGCTCCTTGTAAGTTGCCTCGGGCCAAGCCCAGCTCGCGCCGACCAAGCCTGATGAAATCTGCCGACCTATTCCATTGTTCAGGTCGACCTTCCTGCCCGGCAGCGGGTATTCATCAATGGATACCATGCTTCCAGCTACTTTGGGATTGGCTTTTACGTAGCGACGTACAAGTTCAAAGCGAGCTGGATCATAATTGGCTGGCTCGGGGATTGGCAGACGATTGTTCGGGTCAGTCGAGATCACAACGCGAAAGCTGTAGGTCATGATCTTCCCATCTCCTTTGTCTTCACCAAGCGAGTCGCCAGTAAGTAGCGGCAACGGTTTACCTGCCGCATTGAAAGGCTCGATTATGACGGCTTTTTTTGGGAACTGATGGCCAGCTAGGGACTCACCATATTGTTTTTTGCTTTCTCGCCCCAAGGCATAAGACACCTTGGCAGCTGCCATGAGGTCGCCTTCGTAGGTCGCATCGATGAACTGTTCGGCATGCAACATGCCCTTGCTCGTATTGAGCATTATTATCCGCGCCGACTCTTTGGTGACGCCTGTCAATCGGTGCTCCAAAAACACATCGACACCAGCCTCCTTTAGCATGTCGTTAAACACCTTTTCCGCGACATGCGGCTCGTTTGTCCACTTGTTGTATTTCGTTAGATCGATCTCCCAGTTTAATGTCACACCAGCATCCCTATAATGTTTGTGGATGCGCTGGTAAAACTCGACGAACAAACCGCCCATCAACTGGCGAACACACTGATTTCCGTCGCTCAAGCTCAAACCACCGGTCAGCATCCCTCCGACGTAGTCGTAAGGCGACAAAAGCGCCACTGAAGCGCCCTCGCGGGCCGCGGCAACCGAAGCACACACACCCGCCGGAGTAGCCCCGTATACCAACACTTCATATTTCCGAGATTTTGCATGAAGTAAGGTGGGGGCACACCCCACCAAAAGCACGGCTGCGATTGTGATTAGTATGTGTTTCATTTCCCTTCAGCTTTATAAAAGCCTTATTTCGGCAGCCTTGAGTTGGCGCGGCCTTCGAGGACCTTTGAGGTGGGTTGATAGTTTCCGATGAAGTCTTCGCGGTAACTATCGAATGTACCCTCGGCCAAGTGGCGGCGGATGTCACGCATCACCTCAAGGAAAAAATGCGAGTTGTGCACGCTGAGCATCCGCAGTCCGAGGATTTCACCGGCCTTGAGCAGGTGACGCAGATAGGCACGTGTGTGGTGCGTGCAGGCAAAACATTCGCAGCCCTCCTCGATCGGTCCGAAGTCCTCCTTCTGATGGCTGGCGCGGAGATTGATCGCGCCGCTCGAGGTGTAAGCGGTTCCATTGCGGGCAACACGGGTCGGCAGCACGCAGTCGAACATGTCCACGCCGCGTGCAACAAGCTCGATCAACTGCGCCGGAGTGCCCAGCCCCATCGCGTAGCGGGCCTTGTCGGCCGGCAGGTGTGGCTCCGTGAGTTCGATGGCGTGCATCATTTCGGGCTCCGGTTCGCCGACGCTGACGCCACCGATCGCGTAACCGTCGAAGTCCATCGCGACCAGTTCCTCCGCACAACGCTTGCGGAGCTCGGGGTCATTGGCGCCCTGCACGATGCCGAAGTACAGCTGGCCCTCGGCGCGGGGTTGCTCGGCGCAGATGGCGGCCCAGTCGAGCGTACGCTTGACGGCGGCCTGCAAGTCACTGTCGGATGCCCCGTGTGGGGGGCATTCGTCGAACAACATTGCGATGTCGGAGCCAAGTTCGCGCTGGATGGCCATCGATTCCCTCGGACCAAGGAAGAGCATCTCGCCGCTGAGGTGCGAGCGAAACTCGACGCCGTCGTCTCGCACCTTGCGAATCTTGGCCAAACTGTAAACCTGAAACCCGCCGCTGTCGGTGAGGATCGGCTTGTCCCAGTTCATGAACCGGTGCAGTCCGCCGGCCTTGCGGATGATGTCCAATCCCGGGCGGAGGAACAGGTGATACGTGTTGCCGAGCAGAATCTCCGTCCCTATCTCTTTGAGTTCG
Organism: Verrucomicrobiota bacterium; assembly: GCA_015658765.1. Classification (GTDB taxonomy): domain Bacteria; phylum Verrucomicrobiota; class Verrucomicrobiia; order Limisphaerales; family UBA1096; genus UBA1096. The sequence continues at coordinate 6,408 of DQOE01000020.1, forward strand.
CGCAGGTCGAGCGCCTTGACGCTGGCCTGCGTGCCGACCGGCATGAACACCGGCGTGTCGATCACGCCGCGCGCGGTCGTCAACCGGCCAAGACGCGCCTTGCTACGTGGGCTGGTTTTAAGCAACTCATACATTCGCGTGAGGACAGGAGAATCAGCTTGGCCAGGCGGCGGCTCACCACTCACCCTCGGCGAGAAGCGCAACAGTTTTCTTGGCCAGATCGTTGGCAAGCAGCGGGAGCGCCTGGCGCTCGGCGCTGGCAAGGTCGCCACCCAGGCGGACGGTAGTGCGGCCGGTCAACTCGTGATCGATCAGCACCTTGCCGGTGGCCTTCTCGGCAGCAAGGATGCGGGTGACGAGTTCCACCTCAAAGTCGCGCACGCTGAGGATGTCGCGCGGCTGAAAGCTCACGGCGGACCGGCGGTACGCGGTGATGTTGCCGGTGAGCAGCACGTCGCCATCGCCGCCGGTGGCCAGTTCGAAGGTGCCGTCGCGCTGCAACTCGCGGCGGATAGAGGCGTTGACCGACTCGGTGAGGCCGGGCTGCGGCGTGGCATTCTGGAACAGGCCGACCTCGATGGCCTGGCCGGCTGGGATCGCGGGGTTCACCGGGCCAAGCCGGTAGCTGGCGCAGCCGGAGACCATCACAGCGGCGGCCAAAAAGAAAGCTGCGCGACTGGCGGGCGGGCGGATCATTACGGTTGTGAGCCCGATGCCTTTTCCACATCGAGCTGCCGCTGCAATTCGTCGATCTTCTGCAGTGCGATCGCGGCGTTCTCCGTGCCGGGGGCAAGCTCCTTCACCTCGTTGTAATAGTTTTTTGCGCCAGCCAACTTCCCCAGTTTTTCGTAATAGCCCGCAATCTTCATGTTGCCGAGAGCCTGCTCGACCTTCATGGTTTTAATTTTTTCCCGGGCCTGTGGCACCCGTTCATCATTGGGATAAAGTGCGATGAAATCCGAGAAGGTGTCGATGGCCTTGTGGGTCACGCCCTGGTCGTATTCCGCATCGAGCGACTGCTGTTGGTAGGCGGAGCCGGCGGCGAACAACCCCCCGGAGGCGATGTCGGGGCGGTCGTGGTATCGGTCGGCTGCCTTCTCGAAAGCCAGGACCGCCAATCGATAGTTTTTGTGCTTTTCACTCTCTGAGAATTGAAAGCCGCCTGCCTTGTTGATCCAGGCCTGGCCGATGTTCATCTGCGCCTTGGGCGCCACGGAACTGAACGGCCCACTACTCACGATGTCCTGGAACATGGCCGCCGCCTTGTTCATCGACTTGTAAAACGGAATGCGGCCCCAAAGCTTGAAGCGTTGGCCGTTCAGATATCGCGTGGCTATCGCAAACTGCCGCGCCTGAACACCCTCAAAATCTGTATTTTGGGGATAGAGCTGCAGAAGGTTTTGGTACTCGGCAAATGCCTTCTTATCGTTGCCTCGTTTTTCGTATGATTGGGCCAAAAGCAACTGGGCCTCCGCCGCGTGGTCGGACAATGGCCAGTCGGCCACCGTGCGCCGGGCAGCCTTGAAGGCGATTTTCCAGTCCTCCGCCGCGAAGGCATTCCTCGACACCGCGAGTTGATCCTTGGCATTGGCGCGACGCCAACCGCCGCCGCCGCTGAGGCTCTCGTACGACCAGCCTTCGCCGCGCCGGAAAATGATCGGTGCGGGTGAGCTGTTTGGCCAGGACAGAAAAACCACCGCGGCCAGGAGCAAGGGACACGTCCAACGCTGCATGGGTGGACTGTAGGGCAAGCGCCCCGGCTGCTCCAGCCTGATTTTTCTTTTGCCCGCGCCTGGCCAAGGCCACCCTCGGCGCGGATGGATTCGTCCGGATCGCTCATCATCACAGATTGCCCGGAGTCGCTGCGCGGCTTCGCCGAAACCGGTGGCCAAGCGGGCTGGGAAGCCGCCCCTTTCGCGCAACTCGGCGACAGCACCCGGCGCGCTTGGCAGGCTGTTGGCGGGCTTGGCCAAGCGGAGATTGTCCGCCGACCCGCCCCTGCTCCGTGGCGGCAAATCATGGCTGTTGGCCACTCACCCATCTCGCAGGTGGACGGCCTGCGCGAACTGCTCCAGACCGGTGCCGTGCCGCCCACGCCGTTTGCCTGTCTCGCCGTGACCGGCGACAACTTCCACGGCAACCGGGGCCGGCCGTGGCGCGCGCTCGAGGGCAATCTGCACCTGACGGCGCTGTTCTCGCCCAACCGCTCCGCACGCGAACTCGGCCTTGGCCTGAGCATGCTGCCGACGTTGGCGGTGGTCGATGCGCTTGGCCAATTCGACGCGCTTGGCCAGGCGCCACGCATCAAGTGGGTCAACGACGTGCTGCTTGGCGGCCGCAAGGTTTCCGGCGTGATCACCTCGACCGTGGCCAAGGGCGAGTGCATCGAGCACGCCGTGCTGGGCATCGGCGTCAACGTCGCCACCACGCCGGAGTTCCCCAGCGGCAAGTTCGTCCAGCCGCCCGGCAGCCTGCGCGAGTTGGCGCCGGACATCCTCATCACCCTCCCCGCGATGCTGGCCGTGCTGCTCGAGAGCCTGGCCAGGCGGCACGCACAGTTGCTCGAGCACGGGCCGGGCGCGTTGCACGCCGATTATGTACGACACAACTGCGTCATCGGGCGCGAGGTGGAAGTCTGGGATGAGACCGCCGGCGAGTGCGACGACGCCAAGCTCATCGCCGGCGGCAGGGTCAAGGACATCCTCCCCGACCTCTCGCTGCGACTCGACGGCGTCGCCGAGCCGGTGAGCCGCGGCCGCCTCATTTTCGCCGACTGAGCGTTTTGTCTTTGGCCCTTGGCCTCCCGTCCGTATCTTTCCGCCGATGCGCACCGTCAA
>DQOE01000058.1 GCA_015658765.1 Verrucomicrobiota bacterium
CTCGGTGGTGGCTGTGGATTGCAAGGACAACAAGCAACTCCAACGCGAAACCAAGCCGTTGGCCAAGCTGGGGGCGGAGGTGCACCTGGGCTTGGTCAAGCCGTTGGCCAAGCTGCTTGAGGGCGTCGAGTTTGGCGTGATTAGCGTGGGCGGTATTCGTGAAACAGCCTGGGTGAGTGCCCTGCAAAAATTGGATATCTCGATGATCGGCGAACTGGAACTGGGTTTTCAGCAGTTGCGCTGCCTCAACATCGCGGTGACCGGCACCAACGGCAAGACTTCCACGGCAAAGCTCATCGAGCGGGTTCTCTCGGGCACGCAACGCGAAACCCGCCTCGCCGGCAAGGTGGATTGTCCTGTTTGCGACACCGTGGCCGACTCGAAAGAGCTGGACTACCTGATCCTCGCGGTGAACTCGTTCCAGTTGGAGCTGACGCAGTTTTTCAGCCCGACGGTGGCCGTGTTGACGAACATCGCGCCAGACCACATGGACCACTATGGGAGCATGGCTGAGTACGTGAAAGCCAAGTCGCGAATGTTCGCCAACCAGCAGCCATTCGACTGGGCGATCATCCAGAGCGAGGCGCTGGCGCAGATCCGCTCGCTCGGCATCGAGATCCCGTCAAAGATCATCACCTTCAGCTCGAGCAACCGCCGGGCGGACATTTCGCTGGATCGCGGCTTGATCGTCAGCCGGGTGCCGGGCTGGGAGGGGCCGCTGCTGGATTTCAACGAATGCCAGTTGCAGGGCGCGCACAACGCAGAGATTATCATGGCGGCGCTGGCCGTCGGGCGCGTGCTGCGGATTCCGCTGGAGCAATCGGCGCTTGTCCTGCGGAATCACCCGGCGTTGCCGCACCGCTGCGAACTCGTGGCCGAGATTGGTGGCGTGAGCTACATTAACGACTCCCGATCCACCAACGTCGCCGCTCTCGAGAAGTCACTTTCCTCAATGAAACCAGGCCCGGGCGGCCGTCCAAACATCTGGCTGCTAGCCGGCGGCCGCGACAAGGCTGGGGCTTACCACGACATCGGCCCGTTGCTTTCGCAGGGGGTCAAGGCGGCGTTTTTGATGGGTGAAACCCGCGAAAAACTTCGCGCCGCGTGGAGCCTCTTCACGCCCTGCCGCCTGGTGGACTCGCTGGAGGAAGGCATCCGTCAGGTTGCAGAATTGGCCGAGGAAGGCGATGTCATTTTGCTCTCGCCAGCCAGTGAGGATTCCGGTAGTGTCAACGGCTATCAACATCGTGGCGAGATGTTCCGACGCTCAGTCGAACTCTTGGCCGGTACTTCAACGGAAGACGAAAGCACCGGCAAGGCCCCTTCAGCCTCAAAACCCCCGCACCTCTTGTCGCGATGAAACGTGCCCACCAACCACCATATCTTGTGTTCCCCCGTACGCTTGGCCAAGCGCAATGCAATTTTTTAACCAAGGAGTAAACTATCATGACCAGTCATAATCCCCTACGACCCAAAAGTTCCCTGCTCGAGCAGAAAGCCAAGAGCCGCTCCGGCCTACAGATGGTAATGATCATCGTGGCCGTGCACGTGGTTTTTCTTGGAGGCCTGTTATTCTCCGGTTGCCGCCCGGAAAAACCGACCCCCGAACCGGCCCCCGGCACCGATGCCATCCCGGTTCTGCCACCCGACGGGGGAGGGGTGGCTTCGCCGCCGGCAGAGACCAATACGGTGACGGTGGTGGAGGCGCCCGCCGCGCCGCCGCTGCCGGATGCCACGACCAGCGAACCCAAGCCGCCGCCCGTGACGCGTGACACGGAACCGGTGGAGGACATCGTGCCGTTGATCCCCGAGCCATCCGAGGGGCCCGAGGTGCCGGTGGCCGCCGGCGAGATCGAGTACGTGGTGGCCAAGGGCGACAATTTCACCAACATCGCCAGCAGGCACGGCGTCACTGTCCAGGCCATTATCAAGGCCAACCCGGCGGTGGATTCGAACCGCATGCAAATTGGCCAGGTGCTGATCATCCCCGCGCCAGCGGCCAAGCCGCCCGCGCCCTCGCTGCCCGAGGGAACGGTGGTGTACGAGGTCAAGCCGGGCGACAGCCTTTACGCCATCGCCGAGGAGCACAAGACCACGGTCAAGGCCATCCGCGAGGCCAATGATCTGACCACCTCCAAGATTCGACCGGGGCAAAAACTGACCATTCCCTCGCCAGAAACCGAGAACTAGCCGGGGGATGAATCCGTCCCGATGAAGCTCGCCTCGACCTTGTTGGTGTTTGTCGTTTCCGCCCTGCTTGCGCTGGGGTTGGTGATGCTCTACAGCGCCACCATGTTCCACCGGAGTGGCGGGTTTTGGAGCGCACAGTTGCTGTGGTGTTGCATCGGGGTGGTGGTCTGCCTTGGCGCGGCCATGTCAGATTACCAACTGCTAAAAAAAGTCTCCGTGCCGGCGCTGGTGCTGGCGCTGCTCCTGTTGGTGGCGGTGATGATTCCCGGCATCGGGCTGGAGCGCAACGGTGCACGCCGCTGGCTGCAGTTGCCGGGCACGACGTTTCAGCCGTCGGAGTTTGCCAAGCTGGTTGTCATCATTGCGCTGGCTCATTACTGCGAGCGCAAGGGCCGGAGGATGGGCACGTTCAAGAATGGACTGCTGATTCCCGGCATGGTGTTGGGGTTGTTTCTCGGGCTGATTTTCATCGAGCCGGACTGGGGTGCAACGGCACTGCTGGCCGTAGTCTGCGGGTTGATGCTGATACTGGCCGGCACCAAGATTCGTTACATGGCACTGCCGGTGATCGGGGTGATGTGTGCTGGCGGCTATCTGCTTTCGCAGAACACCGTCCGGCTGAACCGCATCACGAGCTGGCTCGATCCCGAGGGCACGAAACAGGGCGTCGGCTATCAGGCGTGGCAGTCGCTGATTGCGCTTGGCTCCGGCGGGACAACCGGCCTTGGCCTTGGCAACGGACGCCAAAAACTCGGCTTTGTGCCGGAGCACCAGACCGACTTCATATTCTCCGTGATCGGCGAGGAGCTTGGCCTGATCGCTACGATGGCGGTCGTTGTCGGCTTTGTTTTGTTTTTGGTTTGCGGGGCGTTCATCGCCATGCGCGCGCGCGACTTTTTCGGTTTTCTGCTGGCGTCCGGGCTGACCTTTTTGATCGGCCTGCAGGCGTTCATCAACATCGGCGTGGTGACCAGCATGCTGCCCAACAAGGGTCTGCCGCTGCCGTTCATCAGCCGGGGCGGAACGAATCTCGTGGCGATGTTGTTTTGCGTGGGCGTGCTGCTGAGCATCGCGCGGTTTGCCAACCAGGAAGGGCGCTCCAAGGCGGACAAGTTGAAGGATTCGGACAGCTACTCCCCGTTCCGGGCAGGTACCCAGCCATGAAACCCGCACTCAAGCGCATTGCCATCGCCTGCGGCGGAACCGGTGGGCACCTGTTCCCCGGCTTGGCCGTGGGGGACGCGCTCGTGGCGCGTGGCTGTGAGGTCACGCTGCTCGTCAGTTCGAGGGAGGTCGATCAGACAGCGGTCAAGTCGGCTTACGGAATGGAGGTCGAGTCACTGCCGGTCGTTGGCCTGAGCCGCAATTTGCCCCGGTTCGCTGCCAGATTTTGGTCGTCGCTTGGCCAATGCCGGAAGCTGTTCCGCGAAAACCGCCCGGACGCCGTGCTGGCAATGGGCGGGTTCACCAGCGCGCCGCCGGTGATCGCCGGTAAACTGATCGGCGCGCGCATTTTCCTGCACGAGGCAAACGCCATCCCGGGCCGAGCGGTGAAGCTGCTGGCGCCATTGGCGGATGAGGTGTTCGTCCAGTTTCCCGCCGCGATGCCGAGGGTGCTGAGCACCGATATTCGCGCCACCGGTCTGCCGGTGCGCTCGGCGATGGAGCCGATCGAAAAGGCCGACGCACGGACCGCGCTTGGCTTGGCGGAGAACCAGCCGGTGTTGCTCGTGATGGGCGGCAGCCAGGGGGCGCAGTCGATCAACCAGGCGCTGATCGAGTCGCTGCCGCGCTTGGCCAAGGCGGTGCCCGGCCTGCAGTTCATCCACTTGACCGGCGGGAGTGTCGAGCCGGTGCGCCAGGCGTACGATGCGCTTGGCTTGCGCGCGGTGGTGCGTCCGTTTTTGACCGAGATGGAGTATGCGCTGGGCGCGGCTGACCTCGCCGTGAGTCGCTCGGGGGCGTCGTCGCTGGCGGAGTTCTCGGCGATGGAGCTGCCGGCCATCCTGATCCCGTACCCGACTGCGGTGGACGACCATCAGCGGATCAACGCGCAGTCGTTTGTGGACATCGGCGCGGCGCGGTGTTTTCACCAGAAACAACTGACACCCCATCTGCTCGTCAGCCAGTTGAGCGAGTTGTTCGGCAGCCCGGCCAAGCTCGGGGCGATGGCTGCGTCGATGAAAAAATGGAAGGCAGCACAGGCGACGGAGGTGGTCGTGCAGCGGATTTATGAGGTGTGCGAATGGGAGGACGACGGCGGGGACGAGCTGATGTTTGACCTGCCGGGCGGGAAGGAGGCAGCCGCATGAGCGCCGGGGTCGCGGAGCCGGTTTCCCCGGCGAGAGGCGGTTTGAAGTCGCTACTCGAGGCCGCCGTCGCCGATGGGACAGTCATTCAGCAGAACGTCTCGCTGGCGGAACTGACGACTCTCCGGGTCGGCGGCCAAGCGGACTGGTTTGCTGAGCCGCAAAGCCAAGCCGACTTGTCGGCGCTGGTGAGCGCCTGCCGCGAACACGGCCTGCCGGTGACGGCGCTTGGCTTGGGATCGAATTTTCTCGTGCTCGACAGCGGCGTGCGCGGAGTGACCGTACGGTTGAGCGCCGGGGTGTTCGCCGGGATCGAGGCGGACGGCAGCCGGCTCAATTGTGGTGCCGCGGCGCGGATGAAAAAAGTGGCCGCCGAGGCCAGGCGCTGCCGGTTGGCGGGGATGGAATTTCTTGAGGGCATCCCGGGCAGTGTCGGCGGCGGGCTGCGCATGAACGCCGGGGCGATGGGCAGTGAGTTGTTCGACGTGGTGGAGACGGTGCGGTTCATGGATCCCGCCGGCGAGGTGTTCGAGATGTCGGCGGAATCGATCGAGTCCACGTACCGAAGTTGTCCGCTGTTGAAAAACCAGATCGCACTTGGCGCTGTGCTGAAGGGCGAGCCGGACACCGGCGAGGCCATCGCCGCCCGCATGGCTGAGTACAGTCAAAAACGCTGGGGCAGCCAGCCCAAGGCGCGCAGCGCAGGTTGCATTTTCAAAAACCCGGAAGGCATTCCCGCCGGAAAATTGGTCGATGAGCTGGGGCTAAAGGGCGCGACCGAGGGTGGCGCGATGGTGTCGCAGGAGCACGGCAACTTCATCGTCAACAACGGCGACGCGACGGCGGGGGATATTCTGCGGTTGATCGATCGCATCCGGGAGAGGGCGCTGGGCGAGCGCGGCATCGAGTTGCAGACCGAGGTGCAAATCATCGGGAGGGAGGACGGGCGTGTTTGAGCCACTTGAAATTTGCGTGATGCTTGGCGGGCCATCCGGCGAGCGGGAGGTGTCGCTTCAGTCCGGCGCAGCGGTGGCGTATGCGCTGCGGGGCCTCGGCCACCGGGTGAACGAAATCGACCCCGTGGACAAAGAGTTCCGGCTGCCGCAAAACACCGATATTGTGTTTCTGGCGCTGCACGGGACGTACGGGGAAGACGGAACGGTGCAGGCTAAGCTCGACGCGCTGGGCGTGCCGTACACCGGCTGCGGCGAGGCTGTGAGCCGCTTGGCCTTTGACAAGGTGGCGGCCAAGCAAGCCTGCGCGGGGCGGGGGATTGCCACGGCGAACGACTGCGTGGTGGATGACCCCGGGGCCGGCCTGCCCGGCGGGCTCGAGCTGCCGCTGGTGCTCAAGCCGGTTTGCCAGGGATCGAGCATTGGCCTCGAGTTTGTCGAGTCGGCTGCCGCTTGGCCAAGCGGCTTGGCCAAGTCGCTCGAGGGCGGTGGCCGGGTGCTGGTCGAGGAGCGGATCGAGGGCCGGGAAGTCACGGTGGGCATCGTCGGTGGCCAGCCGCTGCCGGTGATTGAGATCACGCCCAAGCGCGGCGCCTACGATTACGACAACAAATACACCGCCGGCGCGACCGAGTACACCTGCCCGGCGGAGTTTGACGCGGAGGCCACGCGCCGCATCCAGTGCGCCGGCGAGCAGGCGTTGTTTGCCGTGGGTGGCGGCAACTGCGCTCGCGTGGATTTTATTGTGAGAGCGGATGGTGAGCCGGTGTTCCTCGAGGTCAACACCCTGCCGGGCATGACCGAGACGAGCCTGCTGCCCAAGGCGGCGGCGGCGAGCGGCACAAGTTTCGCCGAACTGTGCCAGTGGCTGGTCGAGCTGGCCGTGGAACACCCGCCGCTGGCAGCCACCGGATGAACCGAATGAAATCGCTGGGAACAACAAACTAAACGCAGAGGACGCAGAGACGCAGAGGGCCGCAGAGAGAGGGGAAAATTGAGAACAGAAAACTTGAAATTACAAAAAAGCGATGGCCTTGGCCAAGCGCGTCCGGATGTCGCGACAGCGTCATGGAGTGCGGCTCTCCTTGCCGCTTTGGAAACCGGTTTGTTGGCGATTAAAATGAGACATGGGTGAACAGGATGGGCAGGATTTTTAAAAACTGAAAACTTAAAAACCATTGAGAGCGAAACGTCGAAACAGCAAGTCGGGGCAGAAAAAACTGCTCTCGGTCAAGGTACAGTCGCAGCAGGCCAAGCGCGAGCGGTTGCGCAGGCTGCGTTCGTTGGCGGCCCTGGCCCTGGCGATCGTGGCGATCATCACCGTCTGCTGGCAGGGCGGCGCGTTCGCGCTCAACCGGCTCGTGTACGAGAACGAGTCGTTCTCCGTCAAGCAACTGGATTACCGGACCGACGGAATCATCACCGTGGACCAACTCAGGAAATGGGCCGGAGTTCGCTCGGGCGACAACCTGCTCAAGCTTGATTTGCTGCGGATCAAGCGCGACATCGAGCTGGCACCGCGCGTGAGGGCGGCGTCAGTGGAGCGTTATCTGCCGGACACGCTGCAGGTGCGGGTCGCCGAGCGGGTGCCCATGGCACAAGTCTGGGCCTGGCAACGCGACGGTGCCGGTGAGACGGATTACGACTGCGTGAGGCTGCAACTCGACGAGACCGGCCACGTGATGACGCCCATCGACCGCCACTCCGTGGTGGCACCCGAGGACCAGGCCGAGTGGTCGCTGCCGGTCGTCTCCGGGATCGACCTCGGGAAACTCAAGACGCTCGCCCCCGGCCGTCCGGCTGGCCTGCCAAAGCTGCGGGCCGCGCTTGGCCTGATCAGGGAGTTTCGCCGCTCGCCACTGGCCGGCACGGTGGACTTGCGGGTGATCGACCTTTCGCAGCCGCGCATCCTGCGGGTGACCACCGGCGATGGGGGGCAGGTGGATCTCTCGACCGAGCGCCTGTCCCGGCAGCTCAACCGCTGGGCCCGCATCCGGGCGCACGGGCAGAAATTTGGCCTCGCCATCGAGACGATGGACCTTTCGGTTACCAACAACGTGCCGGTTCGCTGGATGCTCTCCCCGTCGATCGCCGAGGACATGAAGCGTGGGCGAAAGGTGGCCCGTAAATAAACAAACCGTGAGCAATTCACAAATCATCGTAGGCCTCGAGATCGGCACCTCCAAGGTGTGCGTTGCCGTGGGGGAAGTGAGCGAAAACCAGGTCGTCAACATCATCGGCCTTGGCCAGGCGAAATCCCGGGGTGTACGCAAGGGGGAGATCATCGATGTCGCCCTCGCCGAGGAGGATGTGCGCAACGCCATCGTCGAGGCCGAGCAGGTAGCCGACGTCGAGATTCGATCGGTGTTCCTCGGCGTGACCGGCAGCCACATCCGCGGCTTCAACAACACCGGCGTCCACCCCGTGGTGTCGGCGGATCGCGAGATCACCACCACCGACATTCAGGATGTCATCAAGAACGCCAAGGCGATCAACCTCCCGACCGACCACTCGGTGGTGCACGTCATCCGGCAGCACTTCCGCGTGGACGGGCAGGACGGCGTGCTGAACCCGGAGGGGATGCTGGGGGCGAAGATCGAGGTGGACGTGCACGTCGTCAGCGGCCGGTACAACCGTTTGCAAAATCCGATTCGCCTCGTTAGCGGACTACACCTGGAGGTGGAAAACATCTCATCCAGCGCCCTGGCCTCCTCCCTCGCCATCCTCAGTATGGAGCAGAAGGAACTGGGCACGTTGGTGATCGACCTCGGCGCCGGCGTCACCGAGTACGCGGTGTACTCCGCCGGCGTCATCAAGCACACCGGCGTGCTGGCGGTCGGCGGCGACCACGTCTCCAACGACCTCGCCTACGGGCTGAAGGTGCCGCTGGCCCGCGCCGAGCAACTCAAGATCGACCACGGCTCGGCGGTGATCGATCCCGAGGCCGGGGATCGCGAGATCGACTTGTCCGACGACAGCTTGATCCCAGGCCGGCAGGTCAACCTCGGGCACATGCAGAAGATCATGTCGATGCGCCTGCAGGAGACCTTCGAGCTTATCGCCAGGGACATTGGCCAGGCGGGATTGATCGAGTACCTCCGCGCGGGGGTGGTGCTCTGCGGCGGCGGTGCGCGCATCCCGCACATCACCCGACTGGCGCGGGACGTGTTCAATCTCCCGGTCGCCATTGGCCGGGCCAGCACCGTGAGCGGAATCAAGAACGCGCTGGACGAGCCGGAGTTCGCCACACCGGTCGGGCTGATCAAGTTTGGGGTCTTTCAGTCACAGGCCAACCCGCGCCGTGCCGGA
>DQOE01000215.1 GCA_015658765.1 Verrucomicrobiota bacterium
AGCGGCAGTGAATCGGACAGGCCATCCGCCTGCGCGGTGGTGGTGAACGTCACAGCAACGGCTGCAGCGATGATGGTTTGTTTGATGTTACTCATAATTGCTGGATTTAGGGTTGCGTTGTTCTGGCCATGCTTGGCTGGGAACGCGGGCAAACTACTCACCGGGACACTGCGACACAACCCCTATTTTCACCTTTGCCAAGCTCGGTGCGGAGACAAAAAAAACCGCAGCCAAGTCGGCTGCGGTTTGGGGTAAAGTACGTGAAATCAAGCAATCTCGGCGGCGTGAAACTCCAGCCAGTCGTCGAGGTTGTTGAGGTTCACGGCGTCCTGTGGGTCGCCGTCCGGCAGGCCGTTGGCGCTCAGGATGCCTTGGCGGGTTTCGTCGTCATGGTTGTAGCCCACGATCGAGTCGTTCAGCGCGCCGATGGCATCGGCACCCAGCGTGGCGCCTTCCTGAGCCTGAATCCACGCCTCGAACTGCGGGTAGGTCGGCTTGTCGTTGGTGATGTGGGCACGAACCGCATCAGTATTCAGGCCGAGGCCAGCGATCACCATCGCGTCGTAGCCCGTGCCAATTCCCGGGTAGCCATCGGCGATTTTGCCGGCTGCCTCGAGGGAAACTTTTTGCCAAAGGCGGGGCAGGTGCAGCACACCCAGCGGGCCCTTGGTTCCGGAACTAATTAGGGGGACGATTTTATCACTCATATTTCTGGTTTGTTTTTGGTTTAATCCACAAGTGGAAAGCAGGGCCATACTACCCCCGCCGTTTCACTACGGTCAATCCCAAAAAACCGTCATTCCAAAATAAGCCGCACTTGCCCAAGCGGTGGCTTGCGCCCCTCGCAGTGGCAGCCATACTCCGGCCCCTGCATGAAATCATTTCCATTCGTCGCGGCCCTGCTGCTCGTCACGTTTGTGCCCGCCGAGACCCACGCGGAGTGGCGCATCGGGGCGTCGTCGGTCGATGTCACGCCGGGGTTCCCGGTGCGGCTGAGCGGTTTTGGCTTTCGCCGCGCCGAGTCGGAGGGCGTCACCCAAAAAATCTGGGCCAAGGCGTTGGCGATCGACGACGGCCAAAACGGCCCGGCGGTGCTCGTCACCGTGGACAACCTCGGCGTGCCGTGGCCGATGGTGCAGACCGTGGCCAGGCGGCTGCACGCGAAAACCGGCCTCGCCCCTGAGCGCTTCGCCGTCACCGCCACGCACACTCACACCGCGCCGATGCTCTCGGACGTTGCACCGACATTGTTTGGCCAGCCGATCCCCGCGGCGCATCAGCAGCGCATCGACCGTTACACGGAGCAGTTAACCGGCTGGATCGAGCAGGCCGCGCTCGAGGCGCTGAGCGACCTGCAGCCGGGCCGACTCGAGTGGAGTCCTGGCCGCGCGGGCGAGGTTGGCTTTGCCAAAAACCGCCGCACAAAAGACGGCCCGGTCGATCACGATTTGCCGGTCTTCATCGCCCGGACGGCCAAGGGCGGCATCCGCGCGATTTACACAAGCTACGCCTGCCATTGCGTGACCCTCTCGAATAACAAGATCAGCGGCGACTGGGCCGGTTACGCGCAGGAGTGGTTGCAGAAAAATCATCCCGGCGCGGTGGCATTGGTTTCCATCGGCTGCGGCGCGGATCAAAATCCCGACTCCGGCGTCACGGGCGACAACACCGAGGCCGCCTCGGCGCAGGGTCGGCAGATTGCCGATGAGGTCGTTCGCCGGCTCAAGGGCTCATTGACGCCGATCACCGCCAAGTTGAAAACCACGCTTGGCCAAGTGGATCTCGCGTTCGGCACGCCGCCGGCCAAGGCCGAGTGGGAGCGCTTGGCCAAGCGCCCCGACGCGGTCGGCTATCACGCCCGGGTGCAGCTCGCGCGTCTGGCTCGTAGCGAGGCGCTGCAAACCCGGCTCGATTACCCCATCCAGACCTGGCGCTTTGGCGACGAGCTGGCGATGGTGTTTTTGCCGGGCGAAGTGGTGGTTGACTACTCGCTGCGGCTCAAGCGGGAGTTCGACCGCGACCGGATTTGGATCAACGCCTACGCCAATGACGCGCCGTGCTACATCCCGTCCGAGCGCATACTCAAAGAGGGTGGCTATGAGGGCGCAGGAGCGATGGTCTATTACGATCGCCCGACGAAACTGGCCGTTGGCTTGGAGGATAAAATCGTCGGCGAGATTCATCGGCAACTGCCCGGGACATTTCGGCAAAAACAGGGCACCGAAGGCACAAAGCCAAAATCGCCCGAGGCGTCGCTGCGCTCGATTCGCGTCAGCCCCGGCTTGCGGGTCGAGTTGGTCGCCGCCGAGCCGCTGGTCATCGACCCGGTCTCGATCCACTTCGGCCCGGACGGCAAAACGTGGGTCGTCGAGATGCACGATTATCCGCTGGGCCTCCGCGGCGGCTACGAGCCGGGCGGCCGGATCGTTTTTTTGGAGGACATCGACCGCGATGGGTTCCCCGACAAGCGGACGGTGTTCCTCGACGGCTTGCCGTTCCCGTCCGGCGTCACCGCTTGGCGGAAAGGCGTCTTGATCTGCGCCGCGCCGGACATCCTTTACGCCGAGGACACCGACGACGACGGGCGCGCGGACATCCGGCGCACGTTGTTTTCCGGTTTCGCCACCACCAACTATCAGGCGCGGGTGAATAGCCTCACCTACGGCCTCGACGGCTGGGTGCATGGCGCGAACGGATTGATCGGCGGCCGCATCGCCAGCTTCGCCGGGGGCGAACTGGTGGACATTCGCGGGCGGGATTTCCGGCTGAACCCCGATACCGGCGCCTTTGAGACGCTGGCCGGGTTGACGCAGCACGGCCGCGTGCGCGACGACTGGGGCAACTGGTTCGGCTGCGACAACGGGACACTGCTGCGGCACTATCCGCTGACCGACCATTACGTGCGACGCAACCCCCACTTTTCGCCGCCCAGCCCGGGCGTGGCCGCGGCCACTTACGCCGATGCCAACCGGGTGTTCCCGATCAGCCGACCGCTCGAGCGTTTCAATGACCCGAGCCACATTAACCGCGTGACCTCCGGCTGCGGCTTGGGCTTGTATCGCGACACGCTGTTGGGCGAGGCTTTTTACGGCGACGCCTTCGTCTGTGAGCCGGTGCACAATCTCGTTCGGCGGCTCAAGTTGCGGCCGAGAGGCGTCACCTTTTCCGCTCATCGGCCGGAGGGGAAAACCGCGTCGGAATTTCTCGCCTCCACCGACAATTGGTTTCGTCCCGCAGAGATCCGCACCGGGCCTGACGGCGGACTCTGGGTGGTGGACATGTATCGATTTCTCGTCGAGCACCCGCGCTGGATTCAGCCAAGGCGCTTGGCCCAAATCGACGTCCGTGCTGGGAGCGATCGCGGCCGGATCTATCGCGTGCTACCAACCGGCAAAAAGGCCTGGCCCGTTCCCGATCTCACTCAGCGCAGCGGAGCCGGCTTGGCCAAGGCGCTGGAGTCGCCCAACGGCACGCTCCGCGAACTGGCGCACCAGCAGATCGTTTGGTCAGCGGACAAGGCGGCTGTTCCCGGTTTGCGGCGCTTGGTTCGTACCGGCAGTCAGCCGCAAACACGCGTTCAAGCCATGGCGGCGTTGGCGGAATTGGGCCGCTTGGCCAAGCGCGATGTTGTGTCGGCGTTGGACGATACCCACCCGGCGGTTCGGCGGCACGCCATCCGGCTGGGGGAAGCCTTGGTTGCCGGTGATCCGGATTGGATCGAGCGCTTGGCCAAGCGGGCCGATGACCCCGACCCGTTTGTTCGTCAACAACTCGCCTATTCTCTTGGCCAAGCGACCCAACCCAAGGCCGGCAAAACCTTGGCCAAGCTGCTGCTCCGTGATGCCGCCGACCCGTATTTGGCCGCGGCGATCCTGAGTTCCAGTCTGCCGCACATGGCTGCGATCCAAAAAACGGCACTCGACTCGGTGTCGATCCCCGAGGCAGTGACGAAACAGATTGAGCAGATCGCCACGCGCGCCGGGGCCAAGCCGGAAATCATCACGGAAGCTGAATCCAACAAACCACAACCAGCCGTGACGACGAACCGGTCTGACGTCTTGAAACAATTTGCGCAAGCCGCAGCACTCAAGGGAACCTCTGCCGACGGGCGTGCGATTTTTCAGGCTCGCTGTTCCGCGTGCCATAAACTGGGTGGCATTGGCAACGCGGTCGGCCCTGACTTGGCGGCTTTGACGGACAAGACGCCGCAGACGCTGCTCATTGGCACCATCGATCCCAATCGCGAAGTGTCCGAGCAATACACCGCCTTTTTGGTGCGACTCAAGAGCGGCATCACGCTGGGCGGGATGATCGCCGACGAGACCGCCAACGGCTTCACGCTCCGCGGCGTCGATGGCAAACCGCAGACCATCCTTCGAGCGGACATCGCCGAGATGAACACCACCCTCCGCTCGCTCATGCCGGAAGGCTTGGAAGCCGGCCTGAACCCTAATGAGATGGCCAACCTGCTGGCTTTCATCGCCAATTCAAACTGAAATGAAGAAACACTTTTTTCTTTTTGCCTTGTTGCTGCCTGCTGGTCTGTTTCCCGCCGAAGTGCGAGCAGAGTTGCGTGCCGGCGCGGCCAAGGTGGACGTCACGCCGCAGACGCTGCCGGTGATTCGAAACGGCGGCTTCATTGAGGCGAGCGACAGCAAAGTTGTCGACCCGCTGCACGCGCGCTGTCTCGTGCTTGACGACCGCGTGACACGCCTGGCCATCGTGGTGGTCGACAGTTGCATGTTGCCGCGCGACTTGTGCGACGAGGCCAAGCGCCTGGCCTCCGACAAAACTGGAATCCCGCTCGATCGCATCCTCATTTCCGCCACGCACTGCCATAGCGCGCCCAGTTCGATGAGCTACTGCCTCGGCAGCCGGGTCGATCCCCGCTACCGCGCGTTCCTCCCGGGCAAACTGGTCGAGGCGATTGTGCAGGCCAACGCCAACCTGCAACCGGCCAAGGCGGCGTGGGGCAGGGTGGACGCCGCCGAGTTTACCGCCTGCCGCCGCTGGTCGTTTTTGAAGGGGAACGAATTGGTCGATCCATTCGGCAACAAGACCGTGCGCGCCAACATGCACCCCGGCCACGGCAACGAAAATGCCGTCGGCCCGACCGGACCGGCCGATCCGTGGCTGAGTTTCCTGAGCGTGCAAACTGCCGACGGAAAGCCGCTGTCGCTCTTGGCCAATTTCTCGATGCATTACTTCGGCGGCCACCCGGGGGTGTCGGCTGATTACGCCGGACTCTTCTCGGAGAGGATCGCCAAGCGGCTGGCGCCGGGCGACGAGTCGTTCGTCGGCATCATGTCGCAGGGCACGAGCGGCGACTCGTGGTGGGGCGATTACAGCCGCGACAAGCGCCGCACCTGGTCGATGCAGGACTACACCGGCCAACTGGTGGATATGGTGGCCAAGCGCTTGGCCAAGCTCGAGCACTCGGAGGAAGTGCCGCTGGGCATGGCCGAGTCGCGGCCGGAATTTTTCCGGCGCACCCCGGACGCTGTTCGCCTCAAGTGGGCCCGCGACATGCTCGCAAAGATGAACGGCCAGCGGCCCCGCAACCGCCCCGAGGTTTACGCCGAGCAGGCGGTTTGGATACACGAAAACCCGGTGGAGGAAGTGCCGCTGCAGGCGATCCGCATCGGCGGCCTCGGCATCACGGCGGTCCCATGCGAGGTTTACGCGTTGACCGGCCTCAAGCTCAAGTCGGCCAGCCCGCTGCCACTGACGTTCAACATCAGCCTGGCCAATGGCGCGAGCGGCTA
>DQOE01000132.1 GCA_015658765.1 Verrucomicrobiota bacterium
GTGATGGAGTCGTTCCTAACCCCGCTGTGGCATTTGCCGTGGATGTTCGCCGCCGCGCTGCTGTTGCTCGTCACCGAGTGGTGGCTGCGAAGAAGGCACTGGCTGCCATGAGATTTTTTTTGCTGAGCCTGCTGCTGTTGCCCTTGGCCAAGCCGTCCGCGGAGGTCGCTGTGTTCAACGACGCCGTGGACCGTCGCGTGATGATCATCGCCGGTGCCGGTGGCGAGGAGGAATACACCGAGTTGTTCGCCGAGTGGGCGGGGGACCTGGCCAAGGCGTTCGACGGCAACGCCGCTGAACTCGTGCACATCACCAACAAGCCGGAAAATACCGGCGCGCGAAAAACCGTCGAGTTGACACTAAAAAAATGGGTCGAAAAGCCGGACGATGAAATTTGGATTCTGCTCTTTGGTCACGGCACGTTCGATGGCAAGGCCGCAAAGTTCAATCTCGTTGGCAACGACATCTCGGACACGGAATTTCAGCATTGGCTCAAGCCGCATCGTGGGCCGCTCGTGTTCATCAACACCAGCTCCTGCAGCGCGCCGTTCATTCGGACACTTTCCGGCCCGAACCGCGTCGTCGCCACCGCGACCAAAAGCGGCTATGAACAAAACTTCTGCCGGTTCGGCGGCTACATGGCGGCCGCGCTTGGCCACGCGGAGGCTGACCTCGACAAGGACGGCGCGGTGTCGGTGCTCGAGGCGTTCCTCATCGCCTCACGTCAGGCCGGTGAATTCTATCGCGAAAACGATCGCTTGGTTTCCGAGAACGCACTGCTCGACGACAACGGTGACGGCATGGGCACACCAGCTGACTGGTTCCGGGGCGTGCGCACGCAGAAGAAGGCCAAAGGCAAAAGCAGCGCCGACGGCAAGTTGTCGCGCCTGGTTTTCCCGGTGATTCCCCCGGCGGAAAAAGACATCCCCGCGCCGCTCCGCAAAAAGAGGCTCGCCGCCGAGGCCAAGATTGAGACGCTGCGTTCGCTCAAAAAAACCCTCGATGTCGAAACCTACTACCGCGACCTCGAAAAACTCTTCCTCGAACTCGCCACTCTCAACGACGAAATCGAAACCGCCCAGCAAAAGTAACGCTCGGGCAAGCGCGTTCAGTTTTTGAACCGCGAATGCACGCCAATGCATACGAATTGTTCCTTCTCTCCCCGTCGGGGGAGAAGGTGGCCGAAGGCCGGATGAGAGGGAACGCTTTGTCTCACGAGCCCCTCCGGTATTGGCTCAATTCGCGTGGCGTGGTATCCCCTCCGTCGCAATTACTCGCAACAGCATGAGGGAATTAGTCATCGGCATCGACAGCGGCACGCAGTCCACCAAGGCGTTGGTGGTGGACGCAAACAACGGCAAAGTCCTCGGCGAAGGCGCGAAGGCTCACCGCCTGATCGGCGGCCTCCCCGCCGGTGCGAAGGAGCAGCACCCCGCTGACTGGATCGACGCCACCCAAGTGGGCATCCGCGCCGCGCTGAAACAGGCCAAGGCCACCGCCGGCGAGGTGCGCGCGATCGGTGTCAGCGGCCAGCAGCACGGCTTCGTGCCGCTCGACAAAAAAGGCGCCGTCATCCGCCCGGCCAAGCTGTGGTGCGACACCTCCACCGCCGCCGAGTGCGACGAGATTATGGCCAAGCTCGGCGGCCTCAAGGGCTCGGTCAAGGAACTCGGCAACGCGGTGCTCCCCGGCTTCACCGCCGGTAAAATTCTTTGGCTCAAGAAACATGAGCCGAAAAACTTCAGGCGCTTGGCCACGGTTTTGTTGCCGCACGATTATTTAAATTTCTGGCTCACCGGCAACGCAGTCATGGAGTACGGCGACGCCAGCGGCACCGCGTTGCTAAACGTCCGCACCCGCAAGTGGTCGCGGAAAACGCTCAAGGCGATCGACACCGGCTTGGAGGCCAAGCTGCCTAAACTCATTTCCAGCGATCAACCGGCCGGCACGCTGCGCGCCGCCACGGCCAAGCGGCTTGGCCTAAGCACCGACGTGCTCGTCAGCGCCGGTGGCGGCGATAACATGATGGGCGCGATCGGCACCGGCAACACCCGCCCGGGAGTGGTCACGGCCAGCTTCGGGACGAGCGGCACAATCTACGCCTGCGCCGGCAAACCGGTGGTCGATTCCAAGGGCGAGATCGCCGCGTTCTGCGACTCGACCAACCGCTGGCTGCCGTTGCTCTGCACGATGAACGTCACCGTGGCGACCGAGTTGATCCGGAAGGATTTCAAGTGGACGCACGCCCAGTACGAGGCCGCCGCGCGCAAGGCTCCGGCTGGCTCCGACGGCTTGCTGCTGCTCCCGTACCTCGAGGGCGAGCGCACGCCCAACGTGCCGGACGGAACCGGCGTTTATTTCGGCGTCCGCGCCGGGACGTTCACCGGGAAACATTTTGCGCGTGCGACGATGGAAGGCGTCACGCTTGGCATGAACTACGGCCTGCGCCGACTCGAGAAACTCGGCGTCAAGCCGACGCAGATCCGCGCCACCGGCGGCGGGGCGAACTCCAAACTTTGGCGGCAAATCATGGCCGACGTTTTCAACGCCCAAGTCGTCACGCTCAAGGTCGGCGAGGGCGCGGCGTACGGAGCGGCGCTGCAGGCGCTGTGGAGCCTCCGAAATCATCAGGGCGACAAGGTGAGCATCGAGGAGATCACCGATCGCTTTGTGAAACTGAACACGCGCGAAACCGCCGAGCCGAATGCCGACAACGTCGCCGTGTACCGCGAAGTGCAGGCCCTGCAGGACGACCTCTCCAAGTCCCTCCGCAAACCGTTCGCGAAACATCGGGCACTTGTGAGCGGTCAGCGGTGAGCAGTCAGCAGTGGGCGGAAACTGCTCACTGCTCACCGACAAGAGGCTTGCCTTGGCCAAGTGCTTGGCCACAATCGGCGGCCGATTATCATCATGAAAAAACGCATCCTGTTTTTTGCCCTGACTGTGCTGCTGCCGTTGGCCGGCTTGGCCAAGGAGAAGCGGCCGAACATCCTTTTCGCGTTCGCCGACGACTGGGGCAAATACGCCAGCGCCTACGCCAAGGTCGAGGGTCGTCCCGGCGCGAACACCGTCGTCAAGACGCCGACGTTCGACCGCATCGCTGACAACGGGGTGTTGTTCAAGCACGCCTTCGTCACCGCGCCGTCGTGCACGCCGTGCCGCAGTTCGCTGCTCTCCGGCCAATATTTTTTCCGCACCGGTATGGGCGCGATTTTGCAGGGGGCCAAGTGGGACGCCGCCATCCCGTCGTACCCGCTGATGCTGCGCGACTCCGGCTATCACATCGGCGAGACGTACAAGGTCTGGA
>DQOE01000218.1 GCA_015658765.1 Verrucomicrobiota bacterium
CTGCGGCTATCCCGATCACCCTGCCACCAGAGAAAGCCGGCGACCTCATATTTCTTGGCCCCGGGATAATACTTGTCGAGTTCCGATAACACCTTCTTTGCCCGAGCGATATCACCGTCGTATTGCATGCCGGCGTACCACTTGATCTTCTTGGGCTCGGTACCCTTGACCCACTTTTCAGGTGTGCCCTTGTACCCGGGATGAACCCAGGTGACACCCTTGGCATCGGTGAACTCAAAGCCCTCACCTCCCGGCGGCAGCAAGTCCCAGCCCAAGGCACGATTACCGATGCAGCTCTTAAGAATCAGGACCGGAGCGTCGACGGCGTTGCCAATGTGGTGGCCGATGCCAAACTCCGGGCCGATCTTGCCGCCCTTGATGGTCATCCACTCGTTATTGAAACCCCTCATGCCACCAGTGCCGCTGCCCATCACCCGTACATTCCGAACATCCATGCGCACGGTCCAGTTTCCCGCCTCATCTACAAGGTAAGGGTACAATTTCTTCTCCTTTACCGCACGCTCTAGAGTCCCATCCTTATCACCTGAAACCCTGCCGGCACCCAGCATATTGGACTGTCCCAATAGAATGTATACCTGAACGAGCTTGGTCATATCCGCCGGTTTACCATCCGGAACGGGCAATGGTTTGTCCTTAGCCGATACCGACAGGGTTAGGCCCGCCAGCAAACTAGTGGCCGTGAGAGTTTGGATAAGTTTATTTTTTAGTTTCATGTTATTTCTTGGGATTTCGAAGGTTTGAGAAAACATTGCCCGTTGGCTTGGTCGGCAGAGTCGTCTGCCATTGCTCGAGTATTTTTGTCAGTTCCTTTACGACCTTGGGATGTTTCTCCTTGAGATCATTCTTTTCAAGGGGATCAGTGACCAGGTCGTAAAGCTCCACGTAACCGGCATCCCGATTAGCAACCAGTTTCCAGTTTTGACTGACCACCGCATAGGAAACCCAATGGTCGGGCTTGGCCTTGCGGGCCGGCCAGGGGGCAACCGTTTTCCAAAAGAGCGGTTTTTCGCGAAGCGACTTGCCTTTACCCTTGAGGGTTGTGAGCTGACTAACCCCATCAGGTTGGTAAGACGCTGGTAGTTTTACACCGGCGATTTCACAGAAGGTGGGCAGCAAATCCACCGCCGAAAAAATAGAGGTCCGGTCGATTTTGCCTGCGGCAATCTTGCCGGGCCAACGGGCAATAAATGGCACTCCTACTCCTCCCTCAAAGAGGGCAGCCTTATAGCCTTTGCGACCGCCGGTAATTCCTTTGGAAGCAGCAACATTGAATCCCTCGCCGGTGGCTGAATCATACATGGACTCCAGCTTGGCTCCGCGACCTGCCCGGGCAGGTCCGTTGTCCGAGCTGAAGATAACCAACGTTCGATCGGTCAACTTCAGGCGATCCAATGCGTTGAGCACTTCGCCGATCCGATCATCGGCATGTGAAAGAACCGAGGCATAAATATTATCGCGCTCCCCCAGCTTGGGAAAGCGCTTACGATACTTTGGCACGGTGTGAAAAGGCGTATGTGGTTCGTGCAACCACAGGTTGATAAAGAAGGGTCTACCTGCGCGATGACTTTTCTCGATGAAGGAGATCGCATTCTTCGAGTCCTCGTGTACCGGCATTTGTTTGCCTGAGCAATTGAAGGCTCCGTAAACATCAAAAGCGTAGCGGCTGGGTGGCGGCGAATCAGGAATCATGTCATTAGCCAGATGCCATTTGCCGAAGTGCGCGGTGGCATAGCCCGCACTCTTAAGGAAACGTGACAGGAGCGGCGCCTTGGGGTCGAGCCAGTCGGGCATGTTGCGTTTGGCGTTGCTGGGCACCCAGGCAAAGTGACCATTAATATTATAGCGTGCGGGAAAATGGCCGGTCATGACTGCAGTCCGGCTGGGGGAACACACACCGCTGGCCACAGTGAACCGGTGAAAGTCGGTTCCTTCCCTAGCCAACCGGTCAATATTCGGCGTCTTTACATAGGGATGACCATGGCAACTCAGATCCCCCCAACCCCAGTCATCTGCAAAGATGAAGAGTATATTGGTTGGCGACTCATTCGCAGAAGCCTGCGGAGCAAGCCCAAAAATGAGCAGCGCCATAAATGATATTATTCTATCCATAAGACTTCGGTCCCGACCTGCTACTTTTCAAGGTGCACGGTTACCTGCAGCCACAACTCATGCGCGAATAAGGTTAGGATATGTCCCATTGCGATTACAAGACCCGCGCTTATCGGGATAAGTATTTTTTATTCCCATCAGTTTTCCGTTCTACTGGATGCTTCTTTTTCTCATCCAAAATCTTCTGCTTCATCGAGGCCGGGTGGATTGCAGCGCGGCGGCGAAGTGGGTGGCCAGTTCGGCAATCTCTTTTTCACCGTGCGCCAGGGAGAGGTAGAGCTTGGTGCCCATCGGGTTGAGGAACACGCCCAGCCGCAGCATTTCCAGCATCACAGCGCGGCCGCGCTGGCGGTCGGCGGCGAGCCAGTCGCGGTGGCAAAGCACCGGGCGATCGAGGAACACCGACTGCGCCAGCGGCCCGTCGCCGAGCACCTGCGCCGTCTCGCCCGCTTGGCCAAGCGCGCGCCCAAGGCGCTCCCGCAATAACCGCCCCATCGCGTGCAGCCGGTCGTAAACACCCGGCTCGCTGAACAGGTCGATGGTGGCCAACGCCGCCGCCGTAGACACCGGGTTGCCGCCCGTCGTCGAGGCGGACCACGCGTAGTTCGGCCCAGGCAAACGCTGCTCGTTCACCGCCTCCATGATGTCCGTGCGACCCCCGAACGCGCCGATCGGGAAGCCGCCGCCCAGCCCTTTGCCGTACGCCACGAGGTCGGGCGACACGCCGTAATATTCCTGCGCGCCGCCCAAGGCCAGGCGGAAGCCGGTGACCACTTCGTCGAACACCAGCACGATGCCCCGCTTGGCCGTGGCCTCGCGCAGTCCCTGCAAAAAACCGTCCACCGGCGTGATGCAGCGGTGCAGCGGCTCGACGATCACGGCGGCCAAATCGGCGGCGTGGTCGGTGAGAATTTGCTCCGTCGCCGCGAGGTCGTTGTACGGCGCGACCAACACATCGCGCTCGACCCACGGCGCGCCGGTGCCGGCCGGATCGGGCTGCGGCAGCGCGGGCGGGTCGCTGCCGACGAGGCTCGTCACGCCCTCCGGATGTTGCCCGTGATACGCGCCCTCGAATTTCAAAATCTTCGCCCGCCCGGTCGCCGCCCGCGCCGTCCGCAGGCACAGCATCGTCGCCTCGGTGCCGCTGGCGACAAAGCGGAGGCGCTCAACGCACGGGCTGAGGTCGGCGATGCGCTCAGCGAGCTCAACCATCGGCCGGTTCACGGCGGCGAAGTTCGCGCCGTTCGCCGCCGCCGCGCTGGCTGCCTCAAGCACTTTCGGGTGCGCGTGGCCGATGAGCGCCGCGCCCCACGCCATGGTCATGTCGAGATACTCGCGGCCGCCGGTGTCCCACACGCGGCAGCCCCGCCCACGCTCGATCACCGGCGCGTCGCCCTCCGGGATGCCGTATTCGCCGTTGGACCCGCCGGGGAAAAACCGAAGCGCCCGGTCACGAAAATTATCGGA
>DQOE01000292.1 GCA_015658765.1 Verrucomicrobiota bacterium
CTCGCACTACGCGTACCGGTGAAGATCGTCGAGCCCGGTGCCCTCCCCCGCTTCGAGTTGAAAGCCAAGCGGTGGGTTGTTGATTGAGGCTCACGTGACTGCCGATTTGAATTAAACGCAGAGACGCAGAGGGCCGCAGAGGAAGAGGGGGGATGGATGCAACGCTGGCAGCTTGGCCAACCGCTCACTGCTCACTGCCAACTGCTCACTATTTGCCGCCGTTGCCGTTGGTTTCTTTTCGCTGCCACTGGCGCTTGGCCGGCTCGGGGAGTGTCGTGTCCACCTTGGCGTAGTAGCTGTCCGGGCCGAGCATTTCGTTCACCTCATCGCGCAACTTCACGGAGGGGCGCACGAGATATTTTTCGCTCGTGTCGATGAACACCAGCCGCCCGTCCTGCTGCCGAATGCACAGGAACAACGGGCACCGGCCGGCATGGCTCGTGGCCAGGCCGTGGAGTTCTTCCATCTTTTCCGGGCCAAGCTCGCTGCCATTTAGGCGGAACTGCACCTGCTGGGTGAACTTGGCCGGGGCGTCGTCGAGCGCGAGGATTTCCTGCGGGAAAATCTTGGGCGTGTCCTCGTTGTTGTTGGCCTCGCCGATAACGAGCACGGTCTTGTTGGAGAGGAGCAACTCCTGGTACTTGTCGTAGTTCTCGTTCATGCACAGAACCTGAAACGAGCCCTTGAGGTCCTCGACGGTGGCGATGGCGTACGGCTTGTTGGTGCGCCGGGAGATGCCGCGCTGCACGGTGGCAATCAGCCCGCCGACGCGTGTCATTTTACGGCTCTCGAGCGCCTTGACCGTCTCGCTGTCGTGCAGGCAGTACTGCCCGAGAAGTTCGCGGTAAGGGTCGAGCGGATGGCCGCTGACGTAAAAGCCGAGCAGTTCCTTCTCGGCGGCGAGGATGTCTCCGCGATCCCACTCGGAGAGGTCGGGCACGATGTCCTGCATCGATTGGCTGCTCTGCTCGAACGCGCCGAAGAGCGACGTCTGGCCAGACTCGCGGTCGCGCGCCTGGCTCGACGCCTTGGCCAAGGCGCGGTCGATCACGGAGAACTGCCCCGCGCGCGAACCGGCGAGGCCGTCGCACGCGCCGCTCTTGATGAGCGCCTCGAGCACCTTGCGGTT
The DNA here is from genome assembly GCA_015658765.1 of Verrucomicrobiota bacterium. Taxonomy (GTDB): domain Bacteria; phylum Verrucomicrobiota; class Verrucomicrobiia; order Limisphaerales; family UBA1096; genus UBA1096. The sequence continues at coordinate 1,130 of DQOE01000292.1, forward strand.
CACCGTGCGGGTGTCGCAACGGTCGCACAAATCGAACAAGTCGCCGAACGGCTCGCCGGTCTCGCGGGCCTTGATGATTGCCTCCACGGCAATGCCGCCGACGCCCTTGATCGCCGCCATGCCGAAGCGGATGACCGAGCCGTCTCGCGCCGGGGCGAACAGCACCTGGCTTTCGTTGACATCCGGCGGCAACACCTCGATGTCCAGCGACCGGGCCTCGTCGGTCAACACGCCCAGCTTGGCCGTGTCGGCCATGTCGTTGGTCATGTTGGCCGCGAGGAACTCGACCGGAAAATGCGCCTTCAGGTAGGCGGTCTGGTAGGCCACCACGGCGTAGGCCGCCGCGTGCGACTTGTTGAAACCGTAACCGGCGAACTTCTCCAGCAAGTCGAAAATCTCGTTGGCTTTGCGCTTGGAAATGTTGTTGTGCTCGGCGCACCCCTGCACGAACTGCTCGCGCTGTTCCTGCATCACATCGACCTTCTTTTTGCCCATCGCGCGGCGCAGCAAATCCGCCGCTCCCAGCGTGTAACCGGCGAGCACCTGCGCGGCTTTCATCACCTGTTCCTGGTAGATCAGGATGCCGTAGGTTTCCTTGGCGATCGGCTCGAGCAACGGGTGCGGATACTTGATCTCCACCTCGCCGTGCCGGCGGCGGATGAAGTCCGGGATCAGGTCCATCGGTCCCGGCCGGTATAACGCCACGAGCGCCGTGATGTGCTCGATGGTGCCCAGCTTGAACTTCCGGCACAGGTCGCGCATGCCGCCCGATTCCAACTGGAACACGCCGACCGTGTGGCCCTTGTTCAGCAGGTCGTACGCTTTTGGGTCGTCGGTCGGCACGTGATCCACATCGACATCAACGTCCCGCCACTGCTTCACCATCTCGCAGGTGTTGCGGATGACCGTCAGCGTTTTCAGCCCTAGAAAATCCATCTTCAACAGGCCAAGATCCTCCACCGGCCCCATCGGGTACTGGGTGGTGATGGCACCGTCCTCGTCCTTCTTGAGCGGCAAAATATTAACCAGCGGCTCGGCGCCGATGACCACTCCAGCGGCGTGGACCGACGAGTTGCGGGTGATATCCTCAAGCACGAACGCCGTGTCGATCAACTCGCGCGTGACCTCCTCGTTGTCGTAGGCCGCCTTGAGGTCGGGCGACTTTCGCAGCGCGTTCTTGAGCGTGATTTTCAACTCGGTCGGCACCATCTTGGCCAAGCGATCCGCCTCGCCGTAGCTCAGCCCCATCACCCGGCCCACGTCGCGAATCACCGACTTGGCCCCCATCGTGCCGAAGGTGATGATCTGTGCCACCGAGTCGCGCCCGTATTTTTCGCGGACGTACTCGATCACCTCCTCGCGGCGGTCATCAGCGAAGTCGATGTCGATATCCGGCGGGCTGACCCGTTCCGGGTTCAGGAACCGCTCGAAGATCAGCCCGTACCGCAGCGGATCGACGTTGGAAATTTCCAGCAAATAGGCCACCAACGATCCCGCCGCCGAGCCGCGCGCCACGCAGGCGATGCCCTGCTCGCGGCCGTACCGCACGAAGTCGCCAACGATGAGAAAATAGCTGATGTAGCCCATCTGCTGCATGATCCCCAGCTCGTAATCGACGCGGTCGATGAGCTCGCCGACCGCCTTGGCCACGGCCGGATCGTCCAGCCCCGGCTTGGCCTCCGGATCAGCCTCCCCCGGCGGCGAGTAGTTGGGCAACTGGCTAGCATCGGCGAGTGACTCCACCACAAACACGTCGCCATCGACACGAACCTCCATGCCGTAACGCTCCACGAAACCCTCCGCCAAAAACTTCCGCAAATAACCTTCGCGAGTGTGGCCTTCCGGCGGGTGAAACACCGGGTAGTTCAGCTTGCCGAACTCGATCTCGACGTTGCATTTCGCGGCGATCTCCATCGAGTTGCGCACCGCGTCCGGCACCTCGGCGAACAGCGCCGCCATCTCCTCCGCCGATCGCAGGTAAAACTGCTCCTGCACGTAGCGCATCCGGTTCGTGTCCGAGAGCAGCGCCTGCGTGCCGATGCAGATCAGCGAGTCGTGCGCGTGCGAGTCGCCCTTCTCGACGTAGTGGACATCGTTGGTCGCCACCAGCTTGAGCCCCATGTCGGCGGCCCACGGGATAAGCTGGCGATTGACCTTGGCCTGCTCGGCGATGCCGTGGTTGTGCAACTCGAGGTAGTAGTTCTCCGCCCCGAACGTCTGCTTGAACCAGTCAATCTGGTCGCGCGCCTTGTCGAGTTCCTCCGCCATGATCAGCCGGGGAATCTCGCTGGCCAGGCAGCCGCTCAGGCAGATCAACCCCTCGCTGTGTTGCGCGAGCAGTTCCTTGTCGATGCGCGGCTTATAGTAGTAGCCCTCAAGCTGCGCGGCGGTGGCCAGGCGGACGAGGTTGTGGTAGCCGGCCTCGTCCCTGGCCAGGAGCACGAGATGGTAGTACGCCTCCTTGCCGCGTGCGCCGGACTTTTTCTCGTGCCGGCTGCCGGGCGCGACGTACACCTCGCAGCCGATGATCGGCTTGATATCCCTGGCGCGGGCGGCGCGATAAAAATTGATCGCGCCGAACATCGCCCCGTGGTCGGTGATCGCAAGCGAGCCGAAGCCCAAGTCACGAGCCCTTTCCACCAGCCGGTCGAGGCGGCACGCCCCGTCGAGCATGGAGAACTCGGTGTGGCAGTGCAGGTGAACGAATTCCGGTTTCGGCACGGGCTCAACTTACCCGCAACGCCCGGCCAACCGCAAGAACCGCCTCACGGCGTTACAACTTCTCAGTTTCAAGTCGCAAGCCGGTCCCCGGCGGTGAACCCCGTTGTGAAGTCGGTGTTGCCGCCCGGCTTGGCGGTTAGTTTCAGGTGCGGCGCGTGTTCGGTTTTCATGAAGCGCGGCGAGACGATGCCATCGAGTTGCCCGGCCGTCTCGTCACCGCTTGGCCGCCATAGCTCGGCCAGCACCCAGCCGGCACCGATCTCAACGCGTATCGCCGAGGTTCCGCTCGTCACTCGGAAGGCC
>DQOE01000065.1 GCA_015658765.1 Verrucomicrobiota bacterium
GAAATTGCTTGTCCCACGAGTTGGCTTTTCGCGGGCGATACAGCGGGCGGCCATCGACCTTCGGTTGGCTGCCAATGATGGCGCGGAATTTTTTCAGCGCGGCCAGGTGCTCCGGCTTGTCGCTGTTGAGCAAATTTTTTTGCTCGAGCGGATCGCTCTTGAGGTCGTACAGCGCGGTAATCTTCGGCTCGTGCTCCAGCCAGACCTTGTAGCGTTTGTCGCGAAGGACGCGGTCGGCGAAGTCGTTGGTGCCGCGCACGCCTTTTTTGTCGAGCCTTCCGGCGCCGTGGCCAAGCGCCATGATCCAGTCGCGCGGCGAGTTCTCCGCCTGGCCAAGCAGCAGCGGCGCGAACGACCTGCCGTCGAGCGTGACGCCCTTGGGCAGCTTCGCGCCGCCCAACTCGGCGAAGGTCGGTAGCAGGTCGGCGAAGTCGGTCAGCGCGTCGGTCTCGCGACCGCCGGGGACAAGGCCGGGGCAGTTGACGATGAACGGCTGGCAGACGCCTCCCTCGAACTTGGAGCCTTTGCCGCCGCTTGGCCGCCTACCGTTGACCGTGCCGCGGATCCCGCCGCTGGTGCCGTTGTCGGTGGTGAAAATCACGATGGTACGGTCGCGAATTTTCAAGTCGTCGAGCGTGCTGACCAGGCGCCCGACGAGGGTGTCGGTGTAGCGCACCATCGCCTTGAGCTTGTCTTTGTTCGTGGTGACTTTTGGTTCGTCGGGCGTCGGCACGAGCGGGCCGTGCGTGAGTGCCATCGGGAAGTAGAGCATCATCGGCTCGTCGCGATGCTGCTTCATGTGGTCGATGAGAAAGTCGCAGTAAATGTCCGGGCCGAACTTGTCCTTGTAGGTTTTGCTGCCGGCGCGGGTGTGAATGTAGGCATCCCAGTAACGCTTGCCGCTCGGCGGGTTGCCGGTTTCGTAGCCGGTCCAAACTGCCCAGCCGTCGAAGCCGTGTTTGCGAAGCGCCTCCGGCTCGAGCCGAAAGTCGTTGATCTGCCACTTGCCGGCGATCGCGGTGGAGTAGCCGGCGCTTTTCATCACGTTGGCGAAGGTGGTGTAGTTTGCCCAGTCGAAGTAGCCGACGCCCCAGCGGGGGACGTCCCAGTGATTCACCCAGCCGGTGCGCCAGGGGTACTGGCCGGTGAGCAGCGTGGCGCGGGTGGGCGTGCACTGAGGCATCGACCAGGCGTTGTGAAACTTGAGGCCGCCCTGGGCAAGGCGATCGATGTTCGGGGTGTTGATTTCGTCCGCGCCGTAGCAGGAGATCCAGTCCTTGCCAAGGTCGTCGACCATGATGAACAGGATGTTCGGCTTGGCGGCGGTTGCGGATTGCAGGCCAAGCGTACAAAGAATCGTCAGAGAAAAAAACAGGCATTTCACGCCAAAAAGAGTAGCCGCCCAGCCATCCCAAGCCAAGCGCTTGGCTTACAGTTTGTCCTCGGGGCCGTAGAAGAAGGTGCGGATGTCTTCGAGGATGAGGTACATCGCGGGGACGAGAATCAGTGTGATGACGGTGGCGAAGATGACGCCGAAGCCAAGCGAGACGGCCATCGGTACGAGGAACTTGGCCTGCAGACTTTTCTCGAGCAACAGCGGCGTGAGGCCGGCGAAGGTGGTGAGCGACGTCAGCAGGATCGGCCGGAATCGGGCAAACCCGGCTTGGCGCGCCGACTCCATTTCGCTCAGGCCGATGCCGCGTTTGCGGTTGACGTAATCGACCATCACGAGGCTGTCGTTGACGACGACGCCGGTGAGCGCCACGACACCGAAGCCGGAGAGGATGGTGATGTCCATGCCCATGACGACATGCCCCCAGACGGCGCCGATGAGGCCGAACGGGATTGCCGCCATGACAATGAGGGGCTGGATGTATGAGTTGAACGGAATCGCAAGCAGGGCGTAAATGATGATCAAAGCGATAACGTACAAGTACCCCAGGCTGTCGAGGGTCTCGGCCTGCTCGCTTTTTTCGCCCTCGAACGACCAGTAAATGCCGGGGAATTCGCGCTGCATCGCGGGCAGCACTTCGGTCTCGAGCGATTGGTTGATGAGTTGCGTGTTGCCGGTGGCGGGATCGACGTCGGCGGTGACGTTGACCGAGCGCCGCCGGTCGATGCGCCGGATCGATTCGTAGCCACGCCCGTATGTCACGTCGGCCACTTCGGCGAACGGCACCTCGATGCCGCCGGGCATTCGGATGCGCATGTTCTCGAGGTTGGCCAAGCTGCGGCGTTTGTCGCGGGGATAACGGAGCATGACTTTGACATCGTCGCGTCCGCGCTGGATGCGCTGCACTTCGTCGCCATAAAACGCCTGGCGCACCTGCCGCGCGAGGTCGGCTTGCGACAGGCCAAGCGCCTCGGCTTCCGGCGTGATTTTCAGCAGAAGTTCCTCCTTGCCCTCGCGGAACGAGTCGGCGATGTCGATGACGCCGTCGAACTCGCCGAGCCGCTGCTTGAGCCACTCGGCGGCGGTCTGCAGTTGGCCAAAGTCTGCACCGGTGATCACAACATTGATCGCGTCGCCGGCCTGAAAAATATCCGCAGTGAATTGCAACTCCTCGACCTCCGGCATCTCGCCGACGATCTCCCGCCAGCGCCTCGCGACCTCGTGGCTGTCGAACATCCGCTCCTCGGACGGGGAGGCCTCGATGTGCACCTCGCCGGTGTTCGCACTCTTGATGGAGGCTACAGCGCGGCCGCTGGATCGGTTTTGATCGGTCTTGAACGGCTGGCTGCCCAC
>DQOE01000426.1 GCA_015658765.1 Verrucomicrobiota bacterium
ACCGACCCCAACGAATACACCAACCTGGCCAAGCGAGACTCGGCCAAAAAAGTGCTCAAGGGGATGCAGCAACTGATGCAAGCCACCCGGGCGCACACTCGCTAAAGTCGTCCAAGCGCCTTGTCGAGGATGGCGAGGGCGCTGGCCATCTGCTCGTCGGTGATGGTCAGCGGCGGGGTGAGGGTGAGTACGGTGCCGCCGGAGACTTTAAAGCTCAGTCCGTTTTCGAGGCAGTCGTATAATATGCGCTCGGCGGTGTCGGGGCTGCTCACTTCCACGCCCATCGCGAGACCGAGGCCGCGCACGTCGGTGATGGCGTTGTGGCGTTGCTGCAATTTGCGCAACTGCTCGACTGTTTCGGCCCCCAATTTACTTGAGTGCTCGAGCAGGTTTTCCGATTCAATCACGTCGAGAGTGGCCAGCGCTGCCGCGGCGCCGACTGGGCTTTTTTCGTGCGTGTAATGGCCCAGCGCACGCTGCGGCGCGATGTCGAGATCGGCCCGGGTGATTGTTGCGGCCATCGGTATCACGCCGCCGCCGAGCCCCTTGCCGAGTACGAGGATGTCCGGCGTCACGCCGCTGTGTTCGCAGCAAAACATTCGACCGGTACGACCGAGAGCAAGCGGAATTTCATCGAAAATGAGCAACGCGCCGTATTGATCGCACAACTCTCGCACGCGCCGCCAATACGCATCCGGCGGACGGTCGATCGTGGTGCAGCGCATCGGCTCGGCAATGACCGCGCCGACGTCGCCCTCCTCGACGAGGATCTTTTCGATGGCCTCGGCGTCCGCCGCCGCGCTTGGCCAAGCGACGTGAAAACAGCCGGGCAGAAGCGGGCCGAGTCCGTCGCGAAACAGCGCCTCGCCTCCGATCGAGATGGCGTCCAGCGACGCGCCATGAAACGAGTCGAGCATTGAGATCGTCTTGTGCCGGCCAGTGACGTAGCGGGCGAGTTTCATCGCGATGCCGATGGCCGTCGTGCCACCCGGCGCGAACAGCACCTTGGCCAGGTTGCCCGGCGCTAGCTTGGCCAGGCGCTCGGCGAGGGCGAGGGCGGGTTGGTTGGTGAAGCGCCGGGGGCAGAAGGCCAAGTCGTCGAGTTGCCGCTTGACTGCCTCAATGACTTTGGGATGCGCGTGGCCGACCTGATGAACGCTGTTCCCGTGAAAATCCATGTAGCGTCTACCGGCGGCATCGGTCAGGTAGATGCCTTCGCAGCCAGTCAACTCGGTGAGGCACGGCGTGGAGAGGGATTGATGCAGAAAGGCGGCCGAGTCGCGCTCGAGTGTTTCACGAGTCGCGTCGTCCACGTTTGCCTGCTGCCAGACGAGGCGGCGGTCGGAGAGGTTGACGTCCCCCTCCGTGCGGTCCGCTTGGCCAGGTGGCTCATCGGGCAATGACATGACGCGCAGAGGCTAAACCAGCTTGGCCAAGCCGGAAAGAAAAGCCGTTGCCTGCCGTGCTGGCCTGTCGCATGGTTGGCGCTGACATGAAAGCAATCACACTCGCGTTGCTCATGCTGCTGGCTGGTGTGCTTCAGTCCTCGCAGGCGGCCAAGCCGGAAAAGCTCATGCCGTTGCGGGTGGACCTCGAGACGCTGCAATCACCGGAAGGGCTGCAACTGGAGCGCAAGTCCGTCAGGGAGGAGACCGTTGATGTGGATGGCCGGGAGGTGGCGCTGCGGCATTACGTGTTCCGGTTTTTCAGCCAGCGTTTCATGGATGAGGATTGGTGGCACGACGCGCATTTGTTTGTGCCGGTACAACTGGCGGACGAGGCCAGGGGCAAGCTGTTTCTCGCCAGCCATGTGGTGAACTGGCGCAAGGTTCCCGCCGTCCTGCTGGAGGGCTATGGGCGGCAGACGGCGGCGCGTGTGGGCGTACCAGTGCTGGTGTTCAAACCAAACCCGGTGCAGAAGGAATTCACCAAGCGCACCGGCCTGAGCAAGGAGGGAGAGTGGCAGGACGCAACCTTCGACCGGTTCCGCAAGACGGGCGATGCAAACGTGGTCTCCTTTGCCGGCATCATGAAGGCGAACTGGCGCGCGTGGACGGCGGCGGAAACGGTGCTGGGAAAAAAGTTCGACCAAGTGGTGTTGGCTGGTGGATCTAAAGGTGGATTGGCCGTGCGTGCGATGCTGAAATACGACCCTCGCATAGTTTCGGTGGTGTCCTCCGGCTCGATCCCGTTTGCCTCGCCGGCGATGCTACGCAAGCTCACCGAGCGCGAACCGCTCACGCCGCATCTGGTCGAGCAGTTCAGGATCAAGCCTTCCGACCTTGCCAAGGAAACGATCATGTTCAACCTTGGCTCAAATGACTACAACGCCCATCCCACCGAGGCGCGATTAGTCATGGAACAACTGCAGGGTGATGCGCGGATTTACACCCACCCCAACGGTGATCATCCCGCGCGGGCGCCGCAGCAGGTGGCGGCCATGCGCTTATGGCTGCAGCATGTTTTCTTCGGCGATCCGCTGCCGGATGTTCGTCCGCCGTTGGTCAAGGAGGGAAGAGACTCGCTTGGTTTTTTGGCCGTCATCCAGCAGCCCAAGGGTGTAGAGGCGGTGGAACTGTGCCACGCGTTTTACCTGGAAAAACCGTGGCCCGGCCCCGCAAGCCGGGAGCCCATGCCCCACAAGAAAGCTGAATGGGAAAAAACATCCATGGCCAAACGCGATGGCAAATACACCGCCATACTGAAAACCAAAGACGTGGAACTTGGCCGACTGCACTACTACGTCCGAGTTCGCGTGCGGCTTGGCCAAGTGACCGGTTGGCTCTCCTGCCCGGTACAGCAATTCGAGAAAAAACTGTGAGGACGAAAAACGCATTTCCGTCTTACGCCGTCGCCGCGGTGTGGTTGACTGCTGCCCTGATCGTTTCCGGTCAGCAGGCCAAGCGGCCGGAACGAGCCCCGTTGCCACCGCCCACGCAGGCCGACGTGCCGTACGGAAAGCACAAGCGGCATCGGCTCGATTTTTGGCGGGCGAAAACCAACTCGCCCGCGCCGCTGGTGGTGTTCATCCACGGCGGAGGCTGGAGCGTCAACGACAAGGATGCCCTGCGGGCAAACGCGCTGCAGGCGTTCAGCAAGGCCGGCATCTCGGTGGCCTCGATCAATTATCGCTACGTGAGCCAGGCCCCGTTCCCGTCGTCGTTCCACGATGCCGCGCGCGCGGTCCAGTTTTTGCGCAGCAAGGCGGACGCGTGGGGGATCGACCCTAGCCGCGTGGCGGCCTACGGCAATTCCGCCGGGGGGATCATGTCCCTGTGGCTGGCGTTTCACGACGACAGGGCCGACCTCAACAGCGACGATCCGGTGCTGCGCCGGTCCACCCGCCTGACGTGTGCCGGCGGTGTGGGCGCTGCCTCGACGCTGGATCTTCACCTTGCCAGGAAATGGGTGGGCGAGTCGGTCACAAAGCATCGTAGTTGGCCTCGGATGTTTGGCGTGCAAACGATCGACGAAGTGCTCGCTCCCAAGATGAAGAAGCTGCGTCAGGAGGTTTCCCCCATCCACCACCTGACCCGCGACGATCCGCCGGTGTTTCTCCAATACAACCAGCCGAACGAAAAACTCGCGCCCGACGCCAGCCCGGCCAAGGCGGTGCATCATCCCGTCTTCGGGCTGATGCTCCAGCAGGCGATGGCGCCTTTGAAGATCGAGTGCGGGCTCCAGTTTCCCGGTCAGCCGGAAAAGGCCAATCCTCGTGCCCTGATTGAGTTCATCCAGGCCAAGCTGGCCAAGCGCAAATGACCCGCTTGACTAGGGCGATGCTGCTGAGCGCTCTGTTGCCGGGCGTCGTCGCGGTCTCCCGGGCGGAGGATACAGGGAACGGACTGAAGTTGGTTTAGCTGGGACACATCTTTAAGTTGTAACTAATTGAACATTACGAACGTACGCAGCGATCAGTCTCTTTTTGGTGCGATGAACAAACTGATTTTCAGATTAATGATGGCCGCGACATGTCTCGGCATGGTGACGGGTGATGCAACTGCACAGGAACGTGGAGGACGTGAGGGCGACGCTCGTCGTGAACGTCCTGACCGCGGAGAGCGGGGCGAAGATCGCGGACGACGCCCTCAATTCGGCGGGCAGGCTGGACGAGGCGGTTTTATGCGCGTGCTTCCAATCATGACCGCGCTTGACGCCGACGGTAATGGGGAAATCTCCGCCGAGGAAATTAACGGCTCTGTCGCTGCACTCAGGAAGCTCGACAAAAACAAGGACGACAAACTCACAGCAGAAGAATTACGCCCGAGCTTTGGTGGCAACCGGAGCGGCAGAGGTGGCAGTGGAATCCCAGATCGTTCTCGTGCCCCCGTCACCCAGCCGTTGAAGCCACTTCCGCCGGTTGCAAAGCAAATCGGAGGAGTTTCAACTCGTGAGATTCTTCAACTTTTTGGCGCAAAAGGGCGGCATGGAGGTACCGAACGCGAATTGGCCAACTACCGTCGTGTCTTCGGTTTCACTGATGCTGACAGGGACGGACGGCATTCAAAAAAGGAATACATCGAGAACGGCGCCTATCTGACCCCCCAGTCAAGACAGGGCATCTTTCAGGCATCGGACTCAAACAACGACGGCTTCGTCTCCGAGGCTGAGTATGTCGAAAATCGACTTATCACTGACGAAGCGAAGTTGATATTC
>DQOE01000336.1 GCA_015658765.1 Verrucomicrobiota bacterium
CCGGTCGGGTTGGCCAAAAACTCGGTGATGGCCACTTGCTGCTCGGCCTCGCTTGGCACGTAAACATCCCACGCCAACGTCTGCACGCCTTCACTGTTCTCCGCCTCAAGTGACACGTCGAACGACACCCCGAAATCTTCCTCACCGGCGGTCAGCACCAGCCTGGCTGTGACTTCGCTGGCGGGATTCGCCGAGAGCACCCAGTCGCCCGTCGGCGTCACCGTGATCTCGCTGCCGGAGGGCGATTTCACCACGGCCTCGATCACCGCCGTCTCGCCATACAGCAGAAAATGATCTGTGCGCGAGCTCTCGAGCGGTCGCCCGGGGCGAATCAAGTTCTCGTACTTCAGCGTGAACTCGATCGTCGGCAGCTTCGGCCCGGAGATGTCCTCGATGCGTGTCGGCATCAACTGGTAGCCGCCCTCCCGCGGCCGGTCGCGCATGTACTGAGAGAGCACGCCGGTGACGTTGAAAGCCGTGCCGGGGAACGGCTGGCCGATGATCGACTTGATGCGCGAGTCGATGCGCAAAGTGAAGGTCATCCCGTTGGCATCGGTCAGCGTGTAGTTGGCTCCGCTTGAAAATTTCGAGCTGCCTCCCGTATCGACCTCCACCTCGGCGGCGACCACGAGCGAGCCCTCGAGCGCCTCCATCGTGGCGGGGTCATCCCACTGCATGAAATCGAGCTTGGCCGGCTCGGGCAATGCGTTGTTGCTGCTCACGACCTTGACCAGGTGCATGGCGTTGCCGGCATCCGGCACGAACTGCAGCAGGCCGTTGTAATGGTCCAGCGGCGCGGAGACGCGCACCTTGTCGCCGGCTTTCGGGTGGCTCGACTTGCCGTTACGGAAGTACACCGCGATCCCGGCCGTGTCGTCTTGAAAATAAAACAGCGAGTGGCTGCCGCCGGTCATGTTCGTGTGCGTAGTGACGATGCCCTCGGCGGTGAAAATCGTCTTGGTGTCGGACGGCTCGCGGTTGTCGTCCACCAACGAGCGCAGATGCTTGATGGTGACCGCGTCGCCGCCGGGCGAGTCCTGCACCTCGAGCGTGGCCGTGTCGCTCTCCACTGCGCCATCGGCGTTGCTGACAGTCACCACATAGTCGCCGGCATCGTCCGTTGACACGTCGGCCAGCTCGAGCGCACTCGCGGTCGCGCCGTCAATGTCCGCGCCGTCCATACTCCATTGATACGCCAGCGGCTCCACGCCGGTAGCCACGACGGAAAACGAGATCGTCTTGCCGGCGAGCACGGTCTGCGACACCGGCTGCGAAAGGATGGCAAGGTCATTGCCGCCGTCGCCGTCAGTCACATCGCCGAGGCTCGTCCCGGCTTTCAGGTTGTCGATCAACATTGCGCCGATGTTTTTGGCCTGGCGAAACGCAAAGCCGGTCACGTCCACCGCCGAGCCGTTGTCGGTCGTGGTGACGCCCCCGGCCGCATCGTCGTCCGGGTCGATCCATAGCGTCGTGCTCGCATCTACGAGGCTCATCGCGATAACCACCTTGTATACAGTGTCGAGGTGAAGGTCGTTGTCCACCAAAGCCGTGGATTGCTTGCCCTTCGAGCTGACGCCGATCCGGAACGCGCCCCCTTCCGCGCCGGTGGTTTGGGCAATGATCCGCGCCCGATAGCCAAAGCCGTCGTCCCTGAAATGCGCAAAATAGCTCCCGCCGCCTATGGGCAGCTCCGTAAACTCCACGTCGAACGAAGCATACATCGTCCCGCCGCTGGATTTCTTGTACGGCCCGCCCGCAAGCTTAGCGTGGAAGTCCTCCGAGCCGGACTGCGTCAGGATAAGCTGCCCCTCGTATACCTCCGCCTGTGCGCTTGTGCCGCTGTGGTTTTTCCAAGTGTCCGCGGCCTGCACGACGATCGGGCCGTCGTCGTAGGTGAACGATTCCTCGAGCACCACCTCTGCCCTCGCCGTCACAAGGCCGATAGCTGCCGTCAAAAGTATGAGTCCTTTTGTCATGGTTCGATTTTGGTGAAATTATTTTCGGAAAGGCGCATTCCAGATCACGTCAGAGTTCGGCCCCTCGAATGTGCCCGCCCCATTGGTGACCGAGTGCCGCGAAAAATAGGCCGCATGCCCGTCGATGAACGACAGCACGCCGCCCTGCCCCTTGTGCCGCTCCGGGAACGCCCGCCACCGCGCCGCCGGGTTCACCGAGTAATACGGATTCCCCAGCCCCTCCGACGAGCTGAAATACATGTCCATCGTGCCAACCGTCGCCGACGGGCTGGGTAGATCGGTCGCCTTGGGCATTTTCGGATACGGCATGTACGAGTTCACCGTCCCGCGCTTCAGGTCGATGTTCATCGCGTAGCTGAAAAACCCGTGCCGCCCGCCGCCCTTCAACTGCTTCAATTCCTCCGTCGTCATCCTGGCGTTCGGGCAGTGCCAAATCTTCCCCTGCCTGCCGGGGAACGGCAGATTTTTGACGTTGTCCTGATACACCACTGTCGGCCGTTTCCAGTACTGCGCCAGCGTTTTCTCGCCCATGAACGGCGGCAACATGTTAAACCAAGCGCTGGGATCCTTCGGCGTGCCGGTCGGTGGCGGCGAGCCGGGATAACGCCCGTTGGCACCCATCCCGTCACGGGGCAGCGAGTCCTCGTTATCCACAAGATACAACTGCATCCCCAACCCCCACTGGCGCTGGTTCGAGAGGCAATTGGCCAAGCGCGCCTGATCCTTCGCCTTGGCCAGGGCCGGCAACAGCAAAGCCGCCAAAATCGCAATAATGGCAATGACCACCAGCAACTCGATCAGCGTAAACGCCGCTCGCCACCGATTTTCAGAAAAAAAACATTTTGTGTTAAAGAATAAAGAGCCCATGCAAGCCGCCCCAAGTCCAAATAAGGGAAGCTACAACCCCCACCCGGCAACGCAAGAAAAGTCGAACGATTAAGCTGTTCCGGGCATCGCTTGGCCAAGCGCAAAGGTAGGGCGCGCTGTCCCCTGCGCGCCGAAACGCTTCGTCCTCGTCCTCGTCCCTCGTCATCCAAAAAGACCACACAGAGCCGCGAAGAAAAGCGGGTCGCAGATTTTCTGGATCGGAGAGGGTTTTTTTGGACACGGATTTCACGGATGTTCACAGATAAATCGTTGTAAATCCGTGTCCTTGCCGCTCTCCCTGGCTACAGCGTTTTGCAGAAGTCTTCCAGGCGGGCCATGCCGGTTTGGATGTTCTCCATGCTGGTGGCGTAGCTGATGCGGAAGTTATTGTCCGCGCCGAAGGCGATGCCGGGGACGGCGGCCACCTTGGCCTGATCGAGCAGGCGCTCGCAAAACTCGGCGGACTTGAGACCGGTCTCGGCCATGTTCGGGAACAGGTAAAATGCGCCCTTGCTGTTGATGCAACTGATGCCGGGCATGTTGTTCAGTCGTTCGGCGGCGTAGCGGCGGCGCTCGTCGAACTTTGCCAGCCAGTCATCGAGGTGATCCTGCGGGCCGTTGAGCGCGGCGACGGCGCCCTTTTGCGCGAACGAGGTCGCGTTGCTGGTGCTGTGGCTTTGCACGGCGTTGATGGCCTGCGCGATTGGCTTGGGTGCGGCGAGAAAGCCGATGCGCCAGCCGGTCATCGAGTACGCCTTGGCCAAGCCGTGCACGATGATGGTGTGTGCTAGGTGCTCTTCGGAAAAACCTGTGACGCTGGTGAACTTGGCTCCGTCGTAAAGGAGCTTTTCGTAAATGTCGTCGCTCATGATGAGCACGCCTTTCTCTACGCAGACGTCGCCGAGCGCCTTGATTTCATCCGCGGAGTACACGGAGCCGGTGGGGTTGCTCGGCGAGTTGAGGATGAACAGCTTGGTGCTCGGCGTGATGGCCTCGCGCAACTGCTCCGGCGTGACTTTGAATTCGGTTTCGTCGGTGGTGTCGAGAATCACCGGCTTGGCCCCGGCGAGCTTGGCCATCTCAGGGTAGCTCAGCCAATACGGCGCGGGGATGATCACTTCGTCGCCGGCCTCGCAGGTGGCATAGATGACGTTGAAGCAGGAATGTTTGCCGCCGCAGTTGACGATGATCTGGCTTGGCTCGTACTCGACGCCGTAGTCGCGCTGGAACTTGTCGGCGACAGCCTGGCGCAATTCCGGGATGCCGCTGCTCGGCGTGTACTTGGTGAAGCCGTCGGCCAACGCCTGCGCGGCGGCGTCCTTGATATGTTGCGGCGTGTCGAAGTCCGGCTCACCGGCGCCGAA
>DQOE01000350.1 GCA_015658765.1 Verrucomicrobiota bacterium
ATAAACAAATTGGGGGCGAACTCCCGATCCGGCTTGAGGGGGCTTTCCCGCAGCGCCTGGCCAAGCGTAGTCCCTTTGGCCAATTGCAGCACGACGCGGGAGCTGAACTGGACGCGCACCCCCGGCCGATCCCTCTCATGGCCACGCGCCCAGTCTTTTGCCAAGTCAGACGAATCGACCGAATACACAACCAACCGTGGAGTCTTGAGCGCGTAGGTCACCACGTCGATTGCTTCAACTGCTGACGCCTCCGCTCCCATCAGGGAAATAGCACCGGCGAGCAGCAAAGGGATAGCTCGAAGAACATCACGCACGGCAGCAACCTACCAAAAGCCCCCAGCCAAGCCCACACTAAGCTTGGTTTTGTTAAGCTGGAGTGGCATGCTCGGCACATGACGACAGAGCAGAATCTGATCGGGGCGATAAAGAAACTGGAGTCAGCAGTTGCCGTGGTGAATGTGGAGCCGAAGCCGGACTTGTTGCCGCACTTCAGCCGGATTGACGAATTAACTGCCCAATTGCCGGTCCACACCAATCGCGAACTCATCCACTACCTCCGCAACAAGAGTTACGCGAAGGCCCGCCTCTGCCTTGAGGGACGGCAGACAGAAATCGAAAAAGGCGGCTGTCTTCGTTAACGGCCGCAGACCATGTTCGACGAGACCATCGCCGCGATCGCAACGCCGCTTGGCCAGGGCGGGTTGGCGATCATTCGCATCTCCGGCGACAAGGCACTGGCGATTGCCGATACCCTGTTCGCTCCCGGCGGCAAATCAAAATCCCAGCTCGCCAAGGCCAAGTCGCACACACTGCATTACGGGCACATCGTCCGGGATGAACGGCGACTCGACGAGGTGATGGTTTCGGTGATGAAAGCCCCGGCGACGTTTACCCGAGAGGATGTCGTCGAGATCAGCTGCCACGGCGGCATCCGCTCCACCAAGGCCGTGCTCGACGCCGTGCTCGACGGGGGGGCGCGGCTGGCCCTGCCGGGCGAGTTCACCAAGCGCGCCTTTTTGCACGGACGCATTGATCTCACGCAGGCCGAGGCGGTCGCCGATCTCATCCACGCGCGAACCGATCTCGCGTTGAGCGCCGCCAACGAGCAGCTCGCCGGCAAACTCTCGCAGCGCATCAACCAACTGCGTGACGACCTGATGCACGTGCTCGCGCACGTCGAGGCGCACATTGATTTTCCCGACGAAGACATAGAGCCGGACACGATGAACGGGTTGGTTGCGAGGCTCGAGAACGCCGGCCGATTCATCGACGAGTTGCTGGCCACCGCCAACGAGGGGCAGTTGATCCGGCGCGGCATCCGCGCGGCCATCATCGGCCGGCCCAACGCCGGCAAGTCGAGCCTGCTCAACCAACTGCTGGGCCGCGACCGCGCCATTGTCTCCGCCGTGGCCGGCACGACGCGCGACACGATCTCGGAGGAGGCGCAGATTCGCGGCATCGCCGTGGTGTTCATCGACACCGCCGGCCTGCAGGAATCCGGCGACGCGATCGAGCGTGAGGGCATCCGGCGCAGCCGCGAGTCGCTTGGCCAAGCGGATCTTGTGCTGCATGTGCTGGACGCCTCCGAGCCGCTCACCACGGACGACGAGACGTACCTGGCCGAGTTCGCCGACAAGCCACGCATCCTCGTGCTGAACAAGAGCGACCTGCCGAATCAACTTGGCCAGGCGGAGGCCAACGGCAGCCCTTCGGTGAGCGTCTGCTGTCTCGACGGCCAAGGGATCGAGGCGTTGAAGGATGCCATCCGCAACCAGGTCTGGGACGGAGAGATCACCTCGGAAATGCTGGAAGTGATGATCAACTCGCGGCACCAGGAGGCACTGCGCCGTGCGGGCGGTTCACTCCAAACGGCACGCGAGCAGCTCCGGGCCGGCACGCCGCTTGACCTGGTCGCCGTCGATTTGCGGATCGGCACCAATGCCGTCGGCGAGATCGTCGGGCGTACGACCACGGAGGATCTGCTCGACTCCATTTTCAGCACGTTTTGCATCGGGAAATAATCACCGCTTGGCCAAGCGGCTTGAAAACCCTGTCCTCGTTGCATAGATTGTCTGGCCTCAAAACGCCGCTCGACCGGGAGCGCGCCCGAGAGGAACCCGCCATCCGGCTGACTGATGAAATACCTTTACTCATTCGTGGTTTTATTTGTGCCGTGGCTGGTTTTGTCCGGCAAGTTTGACTCGGTTCATGTGGGAATGGGTGTGCTCTGCTCGTCACTGGTGGCTTACTGGTGCGCGGATTTATTGTTCCAGGACAAGGCAGCCACCCTGGGCGGCCGGCTCCGGCAACTGGCCAGGTTCGTGGGCTACATGGGATGGCTGTTGGGACAGGTCATCCTCGCCAATCTGCACGTGTTTCGAGTGGCCCTGTCGCCGCGCATGAACGAGCTGCTCTCGCCGCAAATGGTGGAGTTTGACAGCACGCTGGAAAAGGAGTTGTCCAAGTTCATCCTGGCCAACTCGATCACCCTGACCCCCGGCACAGTGACGGTGCGGGTGGAGGGCAGCCGGTTCCTCGTCCACGCTCTCACGGACTCGGCGGCCCGCGGTCTGCCCGGCGCGATGGAGAAACGCATCGCCAAAATTTTCGAGAGAACAGGATGAACACGTTCATCACAGCTGCCGGCGTTGCGTTGATTGGCCTAATGCTCCTTGTCCTGATCCGGGCGATCAAGGGGCCGACGGTGATCGACCGACTGGTCGCCATCAACGTAATCGGCACGAAGTCGATCGTGCTGCTGTTGTTTGCGGGTATCCTGTTTGGGCAGCTCGAGATGTTTGTGGACATCGCGCTTGGCTACGGACTGCTCAACTACATCGTCTCCATCGCCGCCTCGCGCTATTACCAGCACCGCAAGAGTCTTGAACCGGAACACTCACCCGGGGGAAGCCCCGTTTCCTGATGGGCTATTTAGGCTATATCCTCATTTCCACCGGGCTGGTTTTTTTCTTGGGAACCACCATCGGCCTGCTGCGTTTTCCTGATTTTTACACGCGCATGCACGCAGCCGGAAAGGGGGATACGCTGTCCACCGTGATGATTCTGATCGGCTGCATCTGCCTTGTTCCAATGGACTTGCTGCTGGCTCTCAAGATTTTGTTAATCATCCATTTCATCTTTATCGGCAGCCCAACCGCGACACACGCGATGATGGACGCCGGCCACAAGGCGGGAGCCGCCCCGTGGAGAAAGGATTCCAAATAGTATCCACGCTCCCCATCTGGCAGTTTGATGTATTGCTACTGATCTTGGTGGTGTTGTTCGCCGTGGTGGCACTGTCCATCCGGAATCTGATGGGAGCCGCCGTCGTCTTTGGCGCGTACAGCTTCATGATGTGCCTGATCTGGGCCGGTATGGGCGCAGTAGATGTGGCGTTCACGGAAGCCGCTGTCGGCGCGGGGGTCAGCACGGTGTTTGTCGTGTCCACGCTTTACAACACCGGCGCCACCATGCACCGCCGGGCCGGGGGGGTGGCGTTCAAGTTGTTCGTTGGCGTAGTGGTCACCGTCGCCGGAGTGTTCCTGCTGTCCGCGCTGCCGGATCTACCGGATTGGGGCGACCCGGACTCGCCCGTAAACGCCGCTGTCGCACCCTACTACATTACGCATACCATCGCAGACACGCACGTCCCCAACGTCGTCACCTCTGTATTGGCGGATTACAGGGGATTCGACACGTTACTCGAGACAACGGTGGTCTTCATCGCCTGCATCGCGATTTACTCCATCCTGCGCGTTGACAAGGCCAAGCTTGAAACCGGTGAGCCAGCGGCGGCGGCCGTACCGCGTTACGACCCCGGCGACAGCTTGATCGTGCGGCAGGCGAGCCGGTTCATGGTGCCGTTCATGCAGTTGTTCGCGCTGTACGTCATCGCCCACGGGCATTACAGCCCGGGCGGCGGGTTCCAGGGCGGCGTCATCCTCGGCGCGAGTTTGATCCTGCTGGCCATCTCGTTCGACCTGAAATTCCTCCTGCGCCAATGGAGTGAAAAAACGTTGATGCTGCTGGTGGCAGCCGGTGTGTTCCTCTACGCAGCGGTGGGCCTGGCCTGCGTGTTCATGGGCGGCAACTATCTCGACTACGGTTTCCTCAATTCCATATTGCCGGGCGAACGGGATATGGCACGATCACACGGAATCCTGCTGGTCGAGATCGGCGTGGGTATCACGGTGATGTTCAGCATGCTGGCCATTCACATCAACCTAGCCTCCAATGGCCGCTTCGACCGGGGACTGTGACTTCATGGAAAAGCTGATTGCCAACTTCAATTATGTGATCGTCGTCATCCTTATGATGATCGGGCTTTGGGCGATGCTGGCGCAAAAAAACCTGATCAAGAAATGCATCGGGATGGCAATTTTCCAGACCGGTATCATCCTGTTTTTCATCTCCAT
>DQOE01000078.1 GCA_015658765.1 Verrucomicrobiota bacterium
GCGATGCCGTAGGCGTTGAAGCCGGCACCGACAAAAAAGCCGCGCACTTCCGGCGACTCGCCGAGGATGAAACTGCCGTCCGGCGTGAAGGCTTCCGGCCCGTTGATGAGTTGGCGGATGCCGGCGCTTTCCAGCGCGGGCACGCGACCGACGGCCTGCAGGAACAACCCCTCGAACTGATCCCAGTCGCTTTCGAGCAATTGAAAATGGAAGTCGCGCGGGATGCCGTCTGGCGGCGTCCACGGCATGGGCTCCAACTCGTAACCGCCCATCGCGAACCCGCCGACTTCCTCCTTGAAATAGCAGAGCCGATCCGGGTCCCGCAGCGTCGGCAAATCGGCGGTGACACCCTCGATTGGCTCGGTGATAAGATACTGGTGCTGCATGGCTTGAACCGGCACGGAGACGTTGGCCAAGCGGCCGCATTCCCGCGCCCAAATGCCGCAGCAGTTGACCGCAATTTCGCACTCGATGCCGCCCCGTTCCGTCTGCACGCCGGCGACTTGGCCATCGCGAATGTCGAAGCCGGTCACGCGGCAGCCCTCGATGATTTGTGCGCCGTCCATCTTCGCGCCCTTGGCCAAGGCTTGGCACAAATCGGACGGACTCGCCTGCCCGTCGGTCGGCAAAAACGCCGCGCCAACCAAGTCCGAGACATCCATCATCGGCCAAAGTTCCTTCGCTTCGCTTGGCGAAAGCAAATGCATTTCCAGCCCGAAGCTGTGCGCCGACGTCGCCTGCCGCTTGATCTCGGCCAGACGCTCGTTGTTGCAGGCCAAGCGCAAGCCACCATTGGCTTTCCAGCCGGTCGCCTGGCCGGTTTCCTCCTCGAGTTTGCCGTAAAGATCGACGCTGTATTTTAGCAGTTGCGTGATGCTGGCCGAGCTGCGCAACTGGCCCACCAAGCCGGCGGCGTGAAACGTCGAGCCACCGGTCAGCGTCTTGCGCTCGAGCACGACGACGTCCTTCCAGCCAAGCCTCGTGAGGTGATAGGCCACGCTGCATCCGACGACACCTCCGCCGATAATGACGACCCGCGCGCGTGGTGGCAGTTGAACCGCTTGATCAGTGTCCGAGACCATAGTAGGTTTCGTAAATCCGCTTGGCACTGGCTTGCGCCTCGGCTGCGTTCCACTCGTTGTCGAGAAACCGATCTGGGCTGAGGCTTCGCACATAGTCCGACGGCAACGGCTCGAGCATCGACTCCACCACGTGCCGGCCGATGCCGGCCGAGCCACTCACGCCGTGCGCGTTGCAGCCGCCGGCCATCACAAAGCCCTTGAGGCGGCTGCTCTCGCCGATGATGAATTTTCCGTCTGGCACGAACGTCGGCCAGCCCTTGAAAATGCTGCGCACACCAAGGTCGGCGGCCTTGCCGTAGAGCGGCGCGATCTGCTCGATGAACCAGCCCATCACATCCCAATCCTCCTCGACGCGCGGCGGCGTCTGGCCATTCTCAAAATCACCCGGCGCGAGCGACAGCGACTCCGGCTCCCAGCCGCCGAGCAGCAGGCCATTGATCTCGGCGCGCAGATAAAGCGAGGCATCCGGCACGCGCATCACCGGTAGTTCCGGCTTCATGCCTTCAGCATCGACGCTCACAAAATATTCGTGCCGTACCGGGAAAATCGGCAGTTCGAGGCCTGCCATTTTCGCAACATGCCACGCGTGCGCGCCGGCGGCGTTGATGACTGTGTCGCAGGCAATTGCGCCCTGGCTCGTGTCAACACCGGTGACACGGCCGTTCTCCATGCGGATGCCTTCGACCGTAACACCGGTAGCCAGGTGTGCGCCCTTTTGCCGGGCGCGATGGGCGTAGGCCATCGCGAGATCGTTGGGCTGTAGATAGCCGTCGCTCGGACACCACAGCACCGTCTTGGCCGGGGAAAAATCGAACATCGGCCACTTGGCCTTGGCTTCGTTATTGCTGATGAACGCCGTCTCGAGGCCGGCCTCGTCGGCGGTGGTTTTCATTTGCTCAAACTCTGCAGCGCGCTCCTCAGTCAACGCCACGCGCAGCGATCCGACCTGTCGCCAACCCGGCTTGGCCTCCGGCTCCGCCTCCATCTCGGAGAAGGTCTTGACCGACCACATCGCCAACTTGACACGATCGACGCTGGTGCGCACTTGGCCGACCAGACCGGCCGCCTGCGAGGTGGTCTCCGAGGCGAGTGCGTCGTTTTTCTCTAGCAGCAGCACGTCGGTTTTGCCGGCTTGGCAGAGGCTGTGCACCACGCCGCAGCCGACGCCCCCGCCGCCGATCACCACAATTTCCGAATCGCCGGGCGTGTCCATCACGTCAACTTCCGTTCCGGTTTTTCGCCGCCTCGGCGAGCAGCGGCACGACCTCGAACAGGTCACCGACGATGCCGTAGTCGGCCAACTGGAAAATCGGCGCGTCGGGGTCGGTGTTGATCGCGACAATGTGCTTCGAGGTGCGCATGCCGGCCAAATGCTGGATCGCGCCGCTGACGCCGCATGCGATGTAAACCTGCGGCGAGACCACCTTGCCGGTCTGGCCGACTTGGTCGCGATACGGCCGGTAACC
>DQOE01000133.1 GCA_015658765.1 Verrucomicrobiota bacterium
GTTCATCGACGAGCAAAGCGAACAGGAGTTTGAGCAGCAACTGACGGTGAACCCGGATCGTGGCCCGGAGTTGCTCGCCGCGCTGAAGCTGAACGACGCGATTGGCCAAGCGGAGGCCACGCCGGAGCAACTCAAGGTGCTTCACACCTGCATCAAAAAAGTGACCGAGGACATGGAGCATTTGCGCTTCAACACCGCCATCTCCGCGATGATGGTGTTCACCAACGAGGCGTCGAACTGGGAGATCCGTCCGTTGTCGGTGATGAACGATTTTCTACTACTGCTCGCGCCGTTCGCGCCGCACATTGCCGAGGAACTGCACGCCAAGGCCAACGGCGGCGACTCGACCCTTGCGTACCAACCTTGGCCAAGGCATGACGAGGCGCACCTCGTCGAGTCCACCATCGAGATGGCGGTGCAGGTCAACGGCAAGTTGCGCGACCGCATCCAAATCCCGGCGGACATGGACAAGTCAGACATCGAGCGGATTGCCATGGAAAGCGAAAATGTCCAGCGGCACACCGAAGGGAAAAATGTGAAAAAAGTGATCGTCATTCCGGGCAAACTGGTGAACATCGTCGCGGTGTGAGTTTTTTGAAGCTCCATTTTGCCAGGAATTTTCTCACTCCACAGGAGCAGAAAGCAGTCTGCGCGGTGGCATTGCTCCTGCTTGTCGGGTGGGGAGTGAAATCTTGCATCCTCAAGCCAACCGAACCGCCGCCCGCCCGGGCTGAAAACTGATGCAACAGTTCGACTACGACGAAGTGCTGGACCTGCTCCTGGCGAAGGACGACAGGTACCCCCGTGCGGCCTACCACTTCGTGCGCGAGGGCCTCGACTACACCCAGCACAAGATGTCCAAAATGTCCGGCGCGAAGGAACCCCGGCACGTTAGCGGGCAGGAGTTGACCGACGGCATGAGGCGGTTTGCGCTCGAGACCTACGGACCGATGGCCAAGATGCTGCTCAATGAGTGGGGCATCCACGGCACGACCGATTTCGGCGAGATTGTTTTCAACCTCGTCGAGAATAATCTCCTGGCCAAGACCGACAAGGACACCCGCGAGGATTTCACCGGCGGCTTCGATTTCGACGAGGCGTTCACCGCGCCATACCAACCCTTGGCCAAGCCCAAAAAAAAGTCCGCAAAGCCCCCGAAAGCCAAGCGGAGCAAATAGCGACTGGCCAAGTGCAAGGGCTGTTCCCTCGGCGATTTTACAGAACCCCGTACGGGGTGGTTATCCCGCGTTCTCCCTCACCCCTCCCTCTGGGAGAGGGTGATTGCTGAGCTACGTAGCGTTTGATTCCTTCTCCCTCAGGGAGAAGGTGGCCGAAGGCCGGATGAGGGTGAACTCTCGGATGAATTATTGTTAAGATCGACGATCGCTTACACGCAAACTCAAAAGCCGGGGGCGATGTAGCGCTCGAGTTGATCGATGATGTGATCCTTCTCGGAAACCGTGAGGAGAAGCAGGTCGGTGGAGGAGATGACCCCCAGCACTTTGCCTTTCTCGAGCACCGGCAGGTGGCGGATTCGGCGTTTGCCCATGATGTCCATGCATTTTTCAATGCCGGCTTCTGGCCCCACTTGGGCGATCTTGTGGCTCATGATTTCCGAGACCTTGGTGGTTTTTGAGGATCGATCCTTGAGCACGACTTTTCGCGTGTAGTCGCGCTCGGAGATGACGCCCACCAACTTACTGTTATCGATCACCATTAGCGCGCCCACCTTGAATTTGTCCATCGCCTTGACGGCGTCGAACACGGTGGCATCCGGCGGAACCGATCGAACGACCCCATGACGATCCTTCAGTATCTCTCTCGCATTCATCGGCGTACTGGTTGGTGCTGATGATAATGGGCTTCCCCCTGCAAATGTCCAGAGAAGAATTCAAGGGGTTTTCAGTTCGTTTATCGAACGAAATCTTCGGGTGAAATGGCGATGCCCTCGAATTTCTTTAGGATTTTCTCATCAACAGTCACCAGTGATACCCCCAAGTCCATGGCCAAGCTGACGTATTCCGCGTCGTAAGCGGATACGGGATGACGCTCTGTCAGTGCCAAAACCATTTCTGAAGTCACCTCGTAATCCCGATCGCCCAATATTCCCTCGGCTTCTTTCATGCAATCCAAGGCAACATCGGATGGCAAGAATCTGTGCCGGACGTGCCATCTTCCGGGCCTAGGATCGTGCTGTTATCGTTGTTTGCCATTTCCCCTTTTGGGGTGACTGGGAGACAGCCTTATAATGATAGAGTGGCAGGTCAAGTATTGGCTTTGGCTATCCTCGCAACTTCATCAAAAAGGCATGTCTGCTCCCCGCGGGTTTTGAGGTTTTTGACTCGGGCCTGGGTGGGGTTGTCGAGGGTGACGAGCCATTTGGCGTTCAGCTCGAGGGCGCGCTTGAGTTGCTTGTCCGGCTTGGTTTTGAGCAGGGGATACTCGGTGGCCAGGCCGGCCTGGCGAAGTTGTTGGACGAGGCCAAGCGAGGCGTTGCGCAGCGACTCGTCGGCGATCTGCACGAAGGCGTCGAGCGCTTGGCCAAGCGGGGGCACGAGGCCGCGATCTTTCAGCAACTCAGCCAGCACTACGTCGCCCATGCCGAAGCCCAGCGCGGGCAGGTCGCTTTTGCCGCCGGAGACGAGCTTGACCAGATGATCGTAGCGGCCGCCGCCGGCGATGGCGCGGAATTTGCCCCGCTTGTCGAACGCCTCGTACACCGGCCCGGTGTAGTAGGCCAAGCCGCGGATGATCCGGTAGTCGATCTTGATGAAGTCACCCAAGCCGCGCGCCTCGATGTTGGCGAGGATGGCGGCGAGTTCGTTGGTCGGTTGGCCGCTCTCGATGAAATCGTTCACCTGCTCGAGGGAGAAACCAAGCTTGGCCAGTTTGTCGCCGGACACGGCCGGGTCTTCGCGTTCGAGTTTGTCGATGATCTGGTAAAAGTCGTTGGCGTCCTTTTCCTGCCCGCCGCCATTCTCAAAAAAATCCTGCCACGCGCGTCGGCTGCTGAGGCGCACGACGAAGTCATCGCTCGTTAGCTTGAGGTCGCGCAGGGTGTCGATGAGCAGGGCGATCAACTCGGCGTCGGCGGCCAAGTGTTCCTCGCCGATGATGTCGGCGTTGAACTGGAAGTGCTCGCGCAGCCGGCCTTTCTGCTGGCGCTCGTAGCGGAAGAGCTGCGGGATGGAGAACCACTTGATCGGCTTTTTGTAGTTGCGCGTGTGGGAGGCGGCCATCCGCGCGAGGGTGGGGGTCATCTCCGGGCGCAGCGACACGTTGCGATCGCCCTTGTCGGTGAAGTTGTAAAGCTGGCCGACGATCTCGTCGCCGCTCTTTTTGGTGTACAGATCCAGCTCCTCGATCGGCGGGCCGTCGTACTCGCGGAAGCCGTAATGCTCGGCGGTGCCGCGCCAGGTGTCGAAGATGTACCGGCGCAGGTCGAGGCTCCACGAGTCCACGGTGGGAATCGGTTCCGGGTAAAAATCGCGAAAGCCGGGGAGTCCTTTCATTGGTCAGTGGGCCGCTTGGCCTGGCGCGGTTAACGACTGGCCGCAGCGAGCATGTCGCGGACATCGACCGGTTCCATGCCGGCGGCGAGGATCGCCTTGATGCCCATGTCCGCGTCTTCATACGCCCGGCACTTTTCCGGTGCAACATTGATCCGCCTCGCGGCCTCGAGAAACGTGTCCGGCGCAGGCTTGGGATTCACGACATCCTGGCTGGTGACAATGGCGTCGAAGTAGTGCCGGATGCCGCAGTGTTGCAGGATGCCCTCGACGGTTTCGTGCGTGCCGCCGGAGGCGATCGCCATCGGGAGTTTGCCGTGGCTCTCGCGGACAATCTGCATGACCTCGGGGATTTCCCCGGCGTCGCCGATCAACTCCATGTACTTGGCTTCCTTTTGGAACGTCACCGCCTCGGAGTCGATCTCGATGCCTTGCTCCTCGGAGAGTATCCGCAGCACCTTGAACGGCGAGACGCCGCCAAGCGCGTAAAATCGATCCTCGGGGAATACGAGGCCGTGCTTGGCCGTGGTGGAGCACCAAGCCGCGTAGTGGATCGGCATGGTGTCGACGATCGTTCCGTCACAGTCGAATATCAGTCCTTCAGGTTGCATAAAAATTTTCAGTTACTCGAGGGCGGCCAAGCGCTCCTTGAGGTCATTGGCGAGGAGGGCCGAGACGACCTCCCCGATTTCGCCCTCGATGAACGTCGGCAGATTGTACAGCGTGAGATCGATGCGGTGATCGGTCACGCGGCTCTGCGAAAAATTGTAGGTGCGAATGCGCTCGTTGCGTTCGCCGGTGCCGATCTGCGACTTGCGCTCGGCGGCGTACTTGGCGTGTTCCTCGGCGATCTTTTGCTCGAGCAAACGCGACCGCAGCACCTTCATGGCCTGCTCCTTGTTTTTCTGCTGTGAACGCCCGTCCATGCAGCGGACGATCATGCCGCTTGGTTTGTGCTGGATCTGCACCGCCGAGTCGGTCGTGTTCACCCCTTGGCCTCCGGGGCCGGAGGCGCGGCAGACGTTGATCTCCAAGTCGTCCGGCTTGATCTCGATATCGACAGCCTCCGCCTCGGGCAATACGGCGACGGTGACGGTGCTCGTGTGCACGCGGCCCTGCGTCTCGGTGGCCGGCACGCGCTGCACGCGGTGGACGCCGCTTTCGAACTTGAGCTTCCGGAACACGTCCTGTCCCTTGATCCCGAAGATGACCTCCTTGAATCCGCCGAGGTCGGATGCGCTGGCGTCCATCGGTTCGACTTTCCAGCCCTGCGACTCGGCGTACCGGATGTACATGCGGTGCAGGTCGGCAGAGAACAGGGCGGACTCCGCACCACCGGCACCGGCGCGAATCTCGACGATCGTGTCGCGCGAGTCGGTCGGGTTCGGCGGGATGATGCCGTACTGCAACTCGAGCCCGAGCTTGGCTTGTTCCACCTCGAGTTCGGATAATTCCTCCCGGGCCAGTTCCGCCAGCTCCGAGCCGGCTGGTTCGCTCTTGAGCAGTTCCTTGCTGGCGTCGATGTCGGCGAGCAGCTTGAGAAAGCGTTCGCCCAGGTCGGCCAGTTTTTTCA
>DQOE01000044.1 GCA_015658765.1 Verrucomicrobiota bacterium
ATCACGTTCAGGCTGGCGATGCCGAGGAAAATGAAACCCATGTGCGCGACGCTGGAGTTGCCGATGAGCAGGTTGAGGTCTTTTTGGCGAACGGCAACCAAGCCGCAATACAGCAAATTGGCCAAGGCCAGCCACGCCAGCACCCCGAGCCAGCTTTGCGCGCCGGCCGGTGCCATTGGGATGGCCACGCGGATGATGCCGTACAGGCCGAACTTTTTCAGCACGCCGGCATGCAGCATCGCAGTGGCGGTCGGTGCCGCGCCGTAGCCAAGCGGCGCCCAAGTGTGGAACGGCCACAGCGAAACCAGGATCCCGAAGCCGAACATCAGCAGCGGAAAAATCCATTGTTGCGCCGACTCGTCGATCGGCGATTCCTGCACGGTGGCGATCAAGTCGGGGATGCTGAACGACTCCGCGCCGGTCTGCACGTACACGCCGATCAAGCCGATCAGCGCCAGCAACGCGCCGAGACTGAGGTAGAGCGTGATTTTGTAGGTGGCATAATTGCGGTTCGCTCCCCTGCCCCACACGCCGATCATGATGAAGGTCGGCACCAGCGCGAGTTCGTGGAAGAAATAGAAGAAAAACAGATCCATCGAGGCAAACGCGCCGAGGATACCGCCGATCATCAGGTTGAGCAGAATGTGAAACTCCTTCACTCGGTGCGTGATGTCGTCCGCGCAGCAGACCGCCGCGAAGGCCACGATCGCGCCCATCAAAATGATGCCGATGTTAATGCCGTCGGCGGCCAGGTGAAAATGTAGTCCGAGGCTCTCGACCCACACGACCTTGGTTTCGAACTGCAACTCACCGTCGATCTCGAAATTGCAAAACGCAATCAACGCGCAAAGCAGCGACAAGCCGGACGCACCGATCGTGATGCCGCGGATCGCCCGCCGTTTGCTGCCGGGCACGAACCCGACGGCCACAGCGGCGAGCAGCGGCAACAAAACAATGATCAACAACCAATCCATTTCTCGATCAACCGAGGGCGAAAACCAAAAGCACAGCCATGCCGGCCGCAAACCAAAAAGCGTATGTTTGTAGGTTGCCGGTCTGGGCCAGACGCAACACCCGCCCAGCCAACTCGGTCGTGCCATGTACGCCGCGCACCAGCAACCCGGCGATCACCCATCGGTCGATGGCGTCCGCCAGCTTGGCCAAGTTCTCCTGCACTTGGTCGATGAGCCACTGGTAAACTTCGTCGAACCAAAATCGCTCGCGGAGCGGCTTCGCCAAGAGGCCCAACTTGGCCGGGAGCGGATCGGCCTTGGCTCCGCTGTACACGGTGTTGGCCACGAGCATGCCGAACACTACGACGACGAGCGACACGGCCAGCACCAACGGGTTCGGCGCGTGGGCGTTGAAGTAACCGGCGAGCACCGACGGCACCGCAAGCACGAGCAGCGGCACGGTCATCACGGCAGGACTCTCCTTCGCTTGCTCGGCGTGTTTCGAGCGCGGCTCGCCCATGAACGCCACGATAAAAAGTCGCGTCATGTAAAACGTAGTCAGCAACGCGACAAACACGGCGACGAGAAACAGCAAAATATTATTCTCCAGCGCGGCGCCGAGGATGGCTTCCTTGCTAAAAAAGCCGCTGAACAGCGGCACGCCGCAGAGCGCCATCGTGCCGATCAAAAACGTCCAGTACGTCTTGGGCATCCTCGTGCGCAGACCGCCCATTTTCCAGATGTCCTGCTCGTGATGCAGCGCCACGATCACCGAGCCGGCTCCAAGGAAGAGCAGCGCCTTGAAGGAGGCGTGCGTCGTCAGGTGAAACATCGCCGCGTCGGGCGAACCCAGCCCAACCGCCATCACCATATAGCCCAGCTGTGAGAGTGTCGAGTAGGCCAGGATGCGCTTGATGTCGTCCTGCTGCACCGCCATCAGCGCGGCTAGCAGAGAGGTCAGGCCGCCGATCCACGCGATCGCCTCCATCGCCCACGTGCCTTTGATCAGGAAAAACACGCGGCACAGCATGTACACGCCGGCGGCCACCATCGTCGCCGCGTGGATGAGCGCGCTAACCGGCGTCGGGCCTTCCATCGCGTCCGGCAGCCATACGTGCAGCGGCGCCTGGGCGGACTTTCCCATCGCCCCGCAGAAAATTAGGAACCCGGCCAAGCCGGTGATGGCCGCAGTGCCGGTCGCGAGTTTGCTCTCGATGGCGTCGAAATTGATCGAATCCATCGCGGCCCAGACCATCAGGATGCCGAGCAGGAACCCGAAGTCGCCGACGCGGTTGGTGAGGAAAGCCTTCTTGGCGGCATCAGCCGCGCTGGGTTTTTCGAACCAAAAACCGATCAGCAGATAACTCGAGACACCGACCAACTCCCAAAAAATAAACATCATCACGAAATTGTCGGCCAACACGATGCCGAGCATCGAGAAAATGAAGAGGCTGAGGAAGGCAAAGTAGCGCGAGAAATCGCGATCCTCCTTCATGTAACCAAGCGAGAAAATATGGATGAGACTGCCGACGCCAGTGACGACGCAGAGCATCAGCTTGCTCAGCGGGTCGAGTTGCAGGCCGATGTCGATTTGCAGCCCCTCAACCGAGAGCCAAATAACGCTCGGATGCAGTTCACCGCCGGCATCAATCAGCAGCAACGTCAGCAAAAACGAACCAGTGACGGCACTAACGGAGATAACCGCGCTGGCCTTGCGCGAGCGAAACGCGCCCAATCCGATGACCACCGCCGAGAACAGCGGAAGCAACAAGATGAGCCATGCAGCGATGTTCATCGTTTACAGTTTCATCGTGGCCAAGTCCTCCACGTCGGCGGTTTGGCGTTTCCTATACAGCGCGACGATCAAGGCCAAGCCAACGGACACCTCCGCCGCCGCGACGGTGATGATGAAAAACACCATCACCTGCCCGTCGAGATTTCCGTTGAAACGCGACATGGCCACTAGCGCCACGTTGGCGGCGTTGAGCATCAACTCGAGCGACATGTAAATGATCAGCAAGTTGCGCCGCACGATCACGCCCAGCAAGCCGATCGCAAACAGCGCCCCACTCACCAGCAGGTATTGGCTCAAGGTCGGTTCCATCAGCGCGGCTCCTTTCTGCTCAACAAAATCACGCCGACCATCGCCACCAGCAGCAGGATGGAGACAATCTCAAACGGCAAAAGAAATCCGTTATCCTTGCTGAACAACGCTTGGCCAAGCGCACGCGTGCTGCCGACTACCTTGGCCGGCTTGGCCTCCGCTTGGCCGGTATCCGCTGCCACTTCGTGCTGCTGAGGTGCTTCACCATACGTCGATTCTAGCGAGCTTTTGTAAACCAAAAACA
>DQOE01000406.1 GCA_015658765.1 Verrucomicrobiota bacterium
CGTATGGTGGACGCCTTGAAGCGGCGCGGCGGCAAGCCAAAGTTCACCATCTACCCCGAGGCCGGCCATGACTCATGGACCAAGTCGTACGACAACCCCAAGCTGTATGAGTGGTTCCTCTCACACAAAACCGAATAACGCCTGAACAGGCGTCAAGCACTGCAACTCAGTGAATGCGCTGTTCATCATTGACGGTCTGCCGTTGGAAGACCGCCGGGCCAAGGAGGCGCTCCGCATCGCCGCCGGCACCGGCGTCTGGGGCAAGGTCAGGCCCACTCTCTGTTTCGCCCGGGCCAACGACCCGGCGCTTGGCCAAGCGGAAGACGGCGAACTGCGCCGCTACATCCACCTGCTGCGCGAAACCGCGGGCGGCCTGTTCACCCGTGCGCCGGAGGAGCCGGACGGAATCCTGTCCCACACCGACGAGACCGGCTTGGCCAGGCTCATCGGAGAAGCCGACACGGTGCTGCGTTTTTGAGCTGCCGCCCGGTCCAAGCGGCTTGTGTTCCCCCTCCCCCTTCAATAGCGTCACCGCCAATGACCCTTGAAGACCACGCCGGAGATGTCGTTGGCAAAGCCCGCAAAGGGCTGGGTCTCAGCCCCGGGCAAGTCACCGAGGCGGGTGGCTTCACCGCCGAGGGTTACGGCAGGTTTGAAGAAGACGGCACGTTCGACGAGCTGCCCGACTTCGAGAAAATCGGCGAACTGCTCCACCTCAACCCCGACAAGCTCGCCACCATCGTCTCCGGCTGGTATCCCCGCGCCGCCGACCTCGAGGCCAACAAGACCGTCCGGCAAATCACCACCAACGAGGGCATGGAGGTGCACTGCTATCTCGTGTGGGACGCCGCCACCCGCGAGGCGGCATTGTTCGACACCGGCTGGAGCGCCGATCCGATTCTGGCATTGCTGCAGGAAAACGAGCTCACCCTGAAGCACCTTTTCATCACCCACACCCACCACGACCACGTCGCCGCGCTTACGCCGATCCGCAAACAATTCCCCGACTTGGCGCTGCACTCCAGCTCGCCCAACGCACCGGAGGGTCAACGCAACCAGCCCGGCCAAGTCGTCGAATTGGGTAGCCTGCAAATCACCTCCCGCGAAACACCCGGCCACGCCGACGACGGGGTGACCTACGTGATCGACAACTTCCCCGGTTTCGCGCCGAAAGTGGCGATGGTCGGCGACGCGATTTTTGCCGGCTCGATGGGTGGCGCACCAAGCCATTACCAGCTTGCGCGTGAAAAGGTGCAGTCAGAAATCCTGAGCCTCTCCGCCGAAACCATCCTCTGCCCCGGCCACGGCCCCATCACCACCGTCGCCGAGCAACTCACCGTCAACCCGTTTTTCTAGACCGCCGACTGGCCAGGGGATGCTCACCTCCAGGTGATGAGGTTGAGACCCATCGTCCTCAGTTCGTTGCCGACCAGCTCTAGGATGTTGCGCTCGAAAGTTTCGCCATCCTTGTTGATCTCCTCGACACCCATCTGAACCCTTTCTAGGCGCCCAGACTAACTCTTCAAATGGCCCAGTTTAAGTAACCTCGACCACAACAAGCTTCAGCCCGACGGCTGACGGCGACACGCATCTGGTAACAGTTGCCGCTTCCAGCACGACCGGCTACGCCGCTGGCGTGTACGACATCATTACAATTTATCCGGTGTTTACGCAGATTATAGTGAAACCACGTGGTAATAGCCGGATTTAGGCTAAATCCATCGACTTGGAGCAGGGGTCCAAGTCCTTTGAGCGGTGCGCAAGGTCGTTTGAGCGGTGCGCAAGGTCGTTTGAGCAGTGCGCAAAGCCGTGTGAGCAATGCGCAAGGTCGTTTCAGCGGTGCGCAAGGTCGTTTGAGCAGTGCGCAAGGTCGTTTGAGCGGTGCGCAAGGTCGTTTGAGCAGTGCTCAAGGTCGTGCGAGCGGTGCTCAAGGTCGTTTGTTTTCTGGAAACTGCTTCCGTTGTTGGTGTCGATGGGAATAGCGCTGGGTTATTTTTTCTTTTTGCCCCACGGCCATGGCTTGGCCAAGGCGGCAACGGCCAAGCTTTCCCATAGATTCGCCACTCGCTTGAGGCGTTTGGGTTGTTTTTGGGCGAGATTGTTTGGCTTCGTGCCTGTGGAGGAGGCCTATAGTGTATTTTCGATGCTGCCCCCCGCTTGAAGCAGCATGTAGCTGTTGAGTTCTGCCATGCTGCCGCCGTTTGACTGAAGCAGCCCATTCAAGTGTGTTAATATGCTCATTTGGTTCCTTTCTGTTTTATGCAGTTGCTTTAAAGCAGTTTTTTGAGTTGTTCCTGGTATCGGGTGTAGACGAAGCCAAGGCCGATGAACACGCCGCCCATCACGAAGAAACTGGCGATCTTCATCTCGGTGGACATCCCCCATATGATCGGCACAAGCGACACCAGCGCGATCGCCAGCGTGCCCAGGCCCATCAGGCGATACCACCGCTCCCGCAGGCCAAGGCCGAGGCCGAAATAAACCACCGCGAGCAACGACCACGCAATCGTGCGCGCGCCGTGCCCGCCCATATCCGAGACCTTGATCGAGAGCCAAATGAACAACAGCGCGCCACCCACGAGGATCAACCATTGATGCGCCCAATCAGGCAGCGTTTTTTCGCCCTTGTACCGACGTGAAAACTGCTGC
>DQOE01000278.1 GCA_015658765.1 Verrucomicrobiota bacterium
GCCGATCAAATGGTCATCCGCCAACTGATCCAGCGGATGCAACTCGCCCGCATCGTGCAAGTCGCCGCTGCTGCCGGCGAAGGCGAACCGGCGGCGACCGTGCGCTTGGCCAAGGGCGACGACACGGTCATCGAGTTGGAGTTCCGCAAACCGGACGACGAAGAGCCGACTGTGCTGGTGAAACATTCCGAGCGCGGCACGGTGGTGATTCAGGACGACGGGCTGCTGACGTTGCTGCGACTGCCGCACGATCAGTTCCGCGAGCACGCGGTTTTCCGGCGGCCACTCCACGAGGTCACCTCCGTCACCGTGGACACGATCAACAAATTCACCGTCGCCAAAAAACCGGACGGTGCCTGGCAGGTGACCGAACCGAAGCAGTTTCCCGCTGACGCGATGCTCGTCAGCGTCATGCTTACCAACCTTCGCAATGCGCAGATTGTCGACTTCATAAAAGACAATGCCGTCGCCGCTGATTTCGAAAAATATGGTCTCGCCAACCCATGGCTGAACCTCGAGATCAACGGCACTTCAGTCGGCGGTGACCGGTGGAAAGAGTCGATCGCGTTTGGCACGGTGAACACGAAACGCGCCGCCGCCCGCGCCAACAACGAACCGGCGATCATCGGCCTCCCCCGCGAGCAGGCAATCCTGCTGCCCAAGGAGGCGTTCAAGCTGCGGGAGCGCCGGCTGTGGTCGTTCGCCACCAACCAAGTCGCCGGTGTCACCATTCAATTGGACAACAAGCCGACGCAATTCGTGCGGCTGCCGAACTCCACTTGGCGCTCGGCCGACAACGAGGCGCTCGACCAAATCCAGTCCGCGATGCTGGAGGAAACGATTTACCGGATGGGCGTGCTGTTTGCCATCGGGTGGGTGGCCGAGGGCGAGGCGGCGATGGAGGCCACCGGCATCCAGCTCGGCGCAAACCAACTCACCGCCGAGGTGGACACAGCCGACGGCCCGAGGCAGTTCCAACTTGAGTTCGGCGACAAAGGCCCGCTTGGCCGCACGCGGGTGATGACCGGCCAATACGGCACGCCGACCATCTTCTCCGCCCCGAACGAGTTCACCAACATCTACTTCGCCGCCCTCCAAACCCTCGGCCTGGCCAAGCGCTAATTGCGTTGCCGCACAACACAAAAAACACTCCAATGCTATTGACGTTTTTTATGTTTTTTTTTAGAATAAATAATCCGCTAGGCGAAAACAAAAGGCATAACAATGGAGAATAAAGAGAGCATGAATGAAGAACACAGCGGCACATGGGAAATCGTGGACAAATCAAAACCCCGCACACATCGGTTGAAAGTTCCGGGGGGATGGTTGGTGACAATCTCGGGTGGGTTTAGTTTTCCCGTAACTTACTATCCCGACCCGGAACACAAATGGAATCCCCGCATCAAGTAGCGCGGGGCATCCGCTTGGCCAAGCGTTAGTTCAACTCGTTGCGCTTGACGGTGTGCTGGAACACCTGCTCGCCGTCGATGGTGTGGATGCGGTAGGTTGCGGTCGGGTCGGCGGCGGTTGTGTCGAAGTCCACGGTGCCGAACGACTGCTTGGCGTTGTACGAGAAGATCGCCGCCTCCATCGTCTTGTGGACGTGCTGGTTTGTCAGGCGGCTGCTGTTGAATTCGTACAGCGCGTAGTCGCCGGGCCGGTCGATTTTCCAGAGGTCGGAGCGGTGGCGGTCGGCGCTCATCAGCACGACGCCCTCGATTTTGTTTTCGGTGAGGAACGTGAATATTTCGTTCCGCTCTTTTTTGAAACCGTTCCACGTGTCCCTACTGTCGCCCTTGGCCTTGAACACCCACGGCACCGGCGAGATCAGCACCTTGAATGTGCCGCGTGATTTCTTAATCGTGCTGAGCAGCCAGCGTTTTTGCGCCGGGCCGAGCATGCTCAACTCGCCCTTGGTTTTCTTCGGGTCGGTGCGGTAGTAGCGGCCGTCGATACAGATGAAATGGACGTCGTTGATGTAGGTGTCCCACCAGATGCCCGGTTGCTTGTCGCCGCCGCCGTAGCCCGGATTTACCCAGTTGTCGCGGAAGATTTCGTAGACCGGCCGCTTCCAGCTTGGCGACTCAATCTCCGGCCCGCCGAAGCAGTCGTTGGTGCCGAAATCGTGGTCGTCCCAAATGGAAAACACCCCCAGGCCGGCGACGAGCGAGCGGTATTCGGGGCGCGACTGGCGGCGGTAGTAACAGTAGTGGTGCATGTCCATCACGTTGGTGTTGTCGATGTACGCGTTGTCGCCGAGTTGGAACAGCGCATCCGGCCTGGTCGCGGCGATGGTGTTCCAAACATGCTCATGCTGCGGCACAAATCCGGCGCCGCCGCCGAAGGCCAGGCGGAACTTCCCGGCCTCGCCGCTCTTGTTGAACGTCGTAAACTGCTGCCCCGCCCCTTGGTTTTTTTGGCCGTCGATGGTGACGGTGTAAGCGTACTGCGTCTTCGGCTTGAGCCCGTTCAAGACCACCTTGGCCACGAAGTCGTGCTCGCGCCTGGTTTGCACCACGGCGGAAACTTTTCCGCCGGGCATCGGCGGGAGAGTGTTGGCCTCCACTTGCACGATGGCGGGGGTGGCGGTGCGCAGCCAGACGGTCGCGCTGTTGCCGCTGAGGTTGCCGATCATCGGCCCGTGCACCGGTGTTTTGCCGTGCTGCTCGAGCAGGCGCTGGATCAGCGGCCGCTTTCGGATGGCGTCCAGCCCGTTGTGCGAGCCGCCGATGATGCGGCCGACCGGCAGGCCAAGTTTCAACGCCTTGGCGACACTCGCCTCGGCGGCGCCCGCTTGGCCAAGCGTGCATTGCGCCACGGCGAGCATGTACTGCGTCTCGGCGTCCCTCGGCAGTTTCGCCTCCGCGAGAGCGAGAAACTCCACCGCCGCCACCGCCTTGCCTGTGCGGATCAGGTTCAGTGCTTTTTGATGGATGCGCTTGTACTGCTTGAAGTCCGGCTTGTCCTTGGCGAAGGCCACCGTTGCCGGAAGCGCTATTGCCGCGATAATGAACCATCGTATTGCAGGAGTCATGTCGCGGGGCAATGTGCCTAACGGCCGATGCGGCGGCAAAATAAAAGTGCGCCTAGCAATGCGGAAAACCGGTTGACAGCCAAGCGGCGTTTGATACGCTCCGCCGCCGTGAGTTTTCAAGGGACGCTGTTTTTCGGGTTTTTTAGCGGCTGGTATTGGTTTACCAGCCCGCGCCGTCTGCGTGTCTTGGAAATTTGTTGATGAACTGAAACAGAATTTACCCAGCCGCAGGCAGCCAAGCCTGCGGCTTTTTTTGTCCCAGGCCCGCTTCCCCCGGCGCAAAAAATAAAACCAAAATGATAGTCGTACTTAAAAACAACGTCTCCCCCGAGGAGGAAAACGCCGTCGTCGAGGAAATCAAAAAACTCGGCTACCGGCCCCATGTCATGCACGGCGTCGCCCGCACGGTGATCGGCGCGATCGGCGACGAGCACTCGCACCGCGACCTCAACGTGCTCAACGCCTGGCCGCAGGTCGAGTCGGTCACGCCGATCCAAAAACGACACAAGCTCGTCAGCCGCGAGGCGCATCCGCAGGACTCCACCGTCAACGCCGGCGGCGTGATCGTGGGCGGCAAAAAAATCCAGGTCATGGCCGGCCCCTGCTCCGTCGAGAGCGAGGAGCAGTTGATGAAAACCGCGCACGCCGTCAAGGCGGCCGGCGCGAGCATGCTGCGCGGCGGGGCGTTCAAGCCGCGCACGTCGCCGTACGAATTCCAGGGGCTCGGCGAGGAGGGGCTCAAGCTTTTGGCCAAGGCGCGCGAGGAAACCGGCCTGCCGATCGTCACCGAGCTGCTCTCGCAGAATCAGGCCGAACTGGTCGCCGAGTACTCCGACATGCTGCAGATCGGCACGCGCAACGCGCAAAACTTTCAGCTCATCATCGCCGCTGCCAAGACCGGCAAGCCGGTGCTGCTCAAGCGCGGCATGTCGATGCGCATCATGGAATGGCTGCTCGCCGGCGAGTACGTCCTGGCCAACCGCAACCCGAACCTGCTGTTCTGCGAGCGCGGCATCAGGACGTTCGAGGATTACACGCGGAACACTCTCGACCTCTCCGCGGTGGCCGTCGTCAAGGCGGAGTCGCACTGCCCGATCGTCGTCGATCCCAGCCAGGGCTGCGGCAAGGCATCGCTGGTGCGCTCGATGTGCAAGGGCGCGGTTGCAATGGGTGCCGACGCGCTGCTCGTCGAGGTGCACCCGAACCCGACCGAGGCCATCAGCGACGCCGCACAACAGATCGACCTGGAGGGTTTCGCCGCGTTGATGGACGAATTGGCCCCCATCGCCGAGTCGGTCGGCCGCGAGATTTAGTTCAACCGGCCAAGCGCCTGGCCAAGCGCGATTCTGCGTTGACCAAGCGGCCTGGCTCTGAGCAGTATGCCGCCGCCGGTGGCCAAGCGCCGCCGGTCGTGGTGCGCGCGTGGCGGAATTGGTAGACGCGCCGGATTTAGGATCCGGTTCCCTCGGGAGTGAAGGTTCGACTCCTTTCGCGCGTACCATCTTCAATCTGCCCGAATTCCGGCATCAAAATCACTGTTTAAATCATAAAAGCGTGACTAAATAAGCCGTGAATGCGAAGGATGATGGTGGTGGAACTCATTTGCATTTTGCAGTAACCAAAGAAATCGCCGAACTACTCATCGCCGAAGGCGCGGATGTGAATGCGAACGGTTATGTGAATGGATCGACACCTTTACATCAGGCGGCTTACGGAAGCTCACCAAAACGGCTTGAAAACTGCGCTTAACGCGATGATAGTTGCTTAGCTGTGAAGTCCCTACTAACCACAACCATCATCGTTTCGCTACTGGGCACCCCCGTGTTTGCTGCTCAGCCTCCCCTTCCACCAGAGGGATGGGCCGACGGCTATGTAATCGCCAACGGTATTCGCATCCACTACTGGCGTACCGGCGGCGACAAGCCTGTTATCATCATGGCACACGGCTCATCCGACAACGGGCTCTGCTGGACCAACCTCGCCAAAGAACTTACCAACGAATATGACATTATCCTCCCCGATGCACGGGGCCACGGCCTCTCAGACCCTCCTGCCAAATCTGACCCCGCCGACGCCCAAGCCGAAGACCTCGCTGGCCTTATCCGCAAACTGAAACTCGAAAAGCCCATCGTCATGGGCCACTCCATGGGCAGTTCTTCTGTCGCATGGTTTGCTGCCAAGTATCCCAATATTCCCCGTGCCCTCATTCTGGAAGACCCTCGCCTTACACCTCGCCTACCTTCCAACTCTCGGACCTCCAACAACACGGAGGCCCAAGAGAAACGCCGAGCCCAAATCCTCGCCAGAAACAATATGTCCTATGACCGGATAGTTGCCGATCAACTCAAGAAAAATCCCAGATGGGGACGCTCCGAAATTGAAATCTGGGCCACTTCAAAAATCCAACACCATCCCAATACCGCCTACCGCAGGCGCGGCAA
>DQOE01000197.1 GCA_015658765.1 Verrucomicrobiota bacterium
GCATTTACGGCACACGGGTGACGATCCATCACCGGCCCTTGGCCAAGCTGGGGCACACGGACAACCTGTTCAATCTCGCCGTGTCGAGCGAGCTGCTGCACAACGGCACTCTACCCGGCGAACGCGCGGAGCTGCTGCGCGTGCTCCGGCCAAGCGGCGGCGCCCTCGCGCTGGGTGGCCTGCCGCAAAGCGGCTTGGCCAAGCTCATCTCCGGCTCGGCGCTGGCCAAGGCGACCACCACCGAGGCCAGCGGCGAACTGCTCTTGGCCAAGCGCAAGCCGCTCGACGGCGCGGGCGAATGGTCACACACCTACGGCACCGCCGCGCAGACCGCCAACAGCGGCGACAAGATCGTCAACGGCGGCAAAATGGCTTTGCAGTGGTTCGGCAAACCGGGCGCACGCGGCATGATCGACCGGCAGGGGCGCAACCCGCCGCCGCTCACCAGCAACGGCTTCCTCTACGTGCAGGGAGATAACCGCATCTGGGGACAGGACGCCTTCAACGGGACGATCCTCTGGAACTACGAGTTCCCGAGTGAGCTGCGCCGCGTCAACACGCCGCGCGACGGCAGCAACATGTGCGCGGATGACTCGTCGCTGTTCGTCGCAATGCGCGACCGCGCCTACCGGTTCGACGGCCGAACCGGGCGGCTGCTCCGGAGTTTTCCGGTGATCAGCGCCGACGCCGCCAACTGGGGCTACATCGCCAACGACGGAAACCTGCTGTTCGGCGGCAGCATCAAGCCCGGCTCGGTGTACACGAAATTCAAGGGCACGCCGTACTGGTACGACTCGAGCGGCACGCAGGACACGGCCAAGGTTTGCAGCGACAATTTGTTCGCGATCGACAAGCAGACCGGCCGCAAAAAATGGGAGTACCGCGGCGGCAAGATCATCAACACCACGATCGCGATCGGCGACGGGCGGGTGTACTTCGTCGAGTCGAACTCATCGAGCCTCCGGAACGAGCCGACCAGCCGCATCGACTCGAGCAGCCTGTGGTCGAGCCTGCGACTCGTCGCGCTCAACTCACAGACCGGCGCAAAGGTTTGGAGCAAATCGATCACCGTCAACAAGTCGCCCTACCCGGTCGTGTTCTTCCTCGCGCAGGCCAAGGATCGGCTGATTCTCAGCTACAGCACCAGCCGGTTTTATGTGGACGCCTTCTCCACCCGCAACGGCAGCAAGGTGTGGTCGAAGAACCACTCGTGGAACCGCAACCATCACGGCGGGCACATGTACCATCCGGTGATCGTGGATGACGCGGTGATCGTCGAGCCCTACGGCTACAGCCTGTCCGATGGCAGCACCGTGCATCGCGGCCTCCCGCAGCGCGGGGGGTGCAGCACGATGTCCGCCTCACACAACACGGTGCATTACATCAACTGGGATTACGACAAGGGCTCGATGTATTTTTGGGACGTGGACACCGGCAAGCGACGGCTGATGGTCGGCTCGCGGTCGAGTTGCTGGCTCTCGCTCATCTCCGGCAACGGCATGATCCTCTCGCCAACCGCCAGTTCCGGCTGCCGCTGCCGCTACCCCATCCAAACCTCGATCGGGTTCACGAGACGATGACGACGCGCAACACACAACGACTGCTCGGCTTGGCACTCGCGCTCGCTTGGCCAAGCGCCGGGCTGCACGCCGCCGACTGGCCATCGTACCGGCACGACAACCAGCGCAGCGCCATCACCGCCGAGACGCTCAAGCTGCCGTTGGCCAAGCGCTGGCAAATGACCCCGGCGCAGCCACCCTCTCCCGCCTGGGCCAAGCCGGCCAAGTTCGACTTTTACGTTTCGCCGCAGTCGCGAAAGCCGCTGGTGCACCGTCTGGCCTACGACCACGCGTTCCACGCCACCGCCGGCGGCGACCGCGTGTTTTACGGCTCGTCCGCCGAGCACACGGTTCACTGTCTCGACGCTTACAGCGGGAAGGAGAAGTGGGTGTTTTTCACCGACGGCCCGGTGCGGTTTGCGCCGTCGATCCACGACAGCCGCGTGTACGCCGGCTCCGACGACGGTACGGCGTACTGCCTCGACGCCGCCACGGGCAAATTGATATGGACGCACACCGCCGCCAGCGAGAAAAACAAGCTCGTGCCCAACGACGGCCGGCTTGTCTCGCCGTGGGGCGTGCGCAGCTCGGTCGCGGTGGACGCCGGCACGGCCTACTTCACCTCCGGCTTCTTTCCGCACGAGGGCGTTTACATGAGCGCCGTGGATGCCCTCACCGGCAAGGTTACAAAAAGTCGCCACTGGAAAATACATCATCTCAACAAGGGCTCGTTCCAGGGCTACATGCTGCTCTCCGACTCGCGCATTTACATGCCGGGCGGCCGCAGCACACCGTTTTATTTCGAGCGCCGCACCGGCAAACGGCTCGGGCACTTCGCCAAGGGCGGCGGCATGGGGTCGTTCGCGCTACTTGCCGACAATCGCATCATCCACGGCCCGGCCGACCGCAGCGGCGGCGTGCTCACCGAGGCCAGTTTGACCGGCGACAAGTTGGCCTCACACCGGGACGCGCTCGACATGGTCGTCGATTCCCGGGCGATTTTCATGCTCACCGCAAACAAGGTGACCGCGATGACGCGGAGCAACCGGCGGGGGCTTTGGAGCCAGTCCGTCGAGGCAGGCAACGCGCTGGCTCTGGCGGGCAAGACGCTTTTCGTCGGCAGCCGCGACAAGGTGAGCGCCTTCAACGCCGCCAACGGCAAGGCGCTTTGGAGTGGCCCGGTGCCGGGCCGGGCCCTCGGGCTCGCCGTGGCCAATGGCGCGCTGCTGGTCAGCACCGACACTGGCGCCATCGTCAGCTTCGGCCAGGCCTCCGACCAGCCCAGCGCGTGGATTCTGTATTAGGATGGGAGACATCAAGGCGATTACATTTGACCTCTGGGACACGCTGATTGTTGACGACTCGGACGAGCCCAAGCGGGCCGAGCGCGGGTTGCGATCGAAATTCGACGAACGGCGTCACCAGCTTTGGGAGGCGCTGAACGCTGACGGGCCGATTGACTTGGAGACGGTTTGCCTCGCCTACAGCGTCGGCGATGCGGCGTTCAACAAGGTGTGGAAGGAGCACCACATCACGTGGCACATCGCCAAGCGGTTGCGCGTCATTCTCAGCGAGCTTGGCCGCGAACTGCCGGAGGATTCATTCAACGCCGTTGCCCGGGCTCACGAGGAAATGGAGGTGGAGATTCCGCCGGACGCCATGCCCGGCGCGGCGCCGGTGCTCGAGCGCCTGGCCAGGTGCTACAAACTTTGCGTCGTCTCGGACGCCATCGTGTCGCCCGGGAGCTGCCTGCGTCGGCTGCTGGAGAATCACGGCTTGGCCAGGTTCTTCAGCGGGTTTGCCTTTTCCGACGAGGTCGGCCACAGCAAGCCGCACCGCTCGATGTTTGAGTCAGCGGCGGGGCAGCTTGGCGTCGAGA
>DQOE01000031.1 GCA_015658765.1 Verrucomicrobiota bacterium
GCATCCGCAACACGTCGAGTTCGTCGAGAAGGTGTTCAAGCAAGTCTGCGACCGGGTGGTCGTGTATGATTTTGGGGACTTGGAATAGCCGGGAGAAACGACTCCACAAACCAAGCGCATGGATCCGTTCATTTACAACTTCGTCTGCGGTGGGGCGATTTTTGTGTTTGGCCTCGTGCTGGCGTGGCGGCAGGGCAGCCTTGGCTTGAGCGGGAAGGGCCGGCGCAACCTGTGTCTCGCGCTGGGGGTGTTCAGTTTTTATTTCATCCTGCAGGCGTTCCTCCAATACAAGGCGCCCGGCATGCCCGCCGCCGAGCCGGCCGCGTACCGCCCCACGCCGGCGAGCGAGGGGGCGGTCGATCCCGAGCAGAGCTATCGCGGCGCCCCTGTCGACTACGCGATCATGATCGGTTACTTCGTGATCATTGTCATCATGGGTGCGTACTTCGGGCGAAAGATGAAATCGACCGAGGATTTTTTCTTTGGCGGCCGGAAGTTTGCCTGGTGGCTGATCGCGTTCAGCATGATCGCCACGACGATTGGCTCCTATAGTTTCCTGAAATACTCAAGCAAGGGTTACGAGTACGGGCTATCGAGCACGCAGACGTACAGCAACGACTGGTTTTATTTTCCGCTGCTGCTGTTTTGCTGGCTGCCGATTTTGTATTTCTCCCGCGTCACGTCGATCCCCGAGTATTTTGGGAAGCGCTTCAACTCGAAAGTCCG
Source organism: Verrucomicrobiota bacterium (assembly GCA_015658765.1). Classification (GTDB taxonomy): domain Bacteria; phylum Verrucomicrobiota; class Verrucomicrobiia; order Limisphaerales; family UBA1096; genus UBA1096. Next base: position 727 of record DQOE01000031.1, read on the forward strand.
CTTTTGGGCGACGGTGTGTCTGATGGTGTACATGGTCGGCTACGTCGGCGTAAACCTGTACACGATGGGCAAGGTGCTGCACCATTTGCTCGGGTGGGATATTTTCATCGGCGCGGTGATCGTGGCACTGGTGTCGATGTCGTATGTGTCGAGCGGCGGGCAGACGAGCGTGATCATGACCGACCTTTTCCAGGGGGTGATGCTGCTTGTCACCGGAGGGCTGATTTTGGGATTGGGCTTTGCGTACCTCGGCGGGTTTGATGTGTTTTGGGCCAACCTGCCCGGTGACTCGCGGAAGGTGTTTCATAATTTCAACAGCGACCCCGGTTTCCCGAGCGTCGGTATTTTCTGGCAGGACGGCCTGGCCAACTCGATCATGTTCGGCTTTCTGCACCAGGGGACGATCATGCGTTACATGTCGGCGCGGTCGTTCAAGGACTGCAAAAAGGCGGTGGTGACGCACTTGGTCGTGTTGATGCCGTTGGCGGCCTGCGTGGTCGGCGGCGCGGGTTGGCTGGCCAAGGCCCTGGCCAACCATGGCGATCTGCCAGCCAGCATGCCGGCCGACGAGTCGTTCTACGCCGCCACGCAACTCATCAGCCAGCCGGGAATCTTCGGGCTGATCTTGGCGGCGATGATTGCCGCGCTGATGTCCACGGTGGATACGCTCATCACCGCGATCTCCGCCGTGTGGGTGAACGACGTGCACAAGCTGTACATCAAAAAAGACATGACCGACCGCCAGGCGCTCACGGTGGCCCGTTTGACGGCGATCGGCGCGACGGTGGTGGGCATCATCCTCGTGCCGGTGTTCATGAATTTCGACTCGATCTACGACGCGCACGGGGCGTTCACGGCAGCGGTGACGCCGCCACTGGTGATGACGTTTATCTTCAGCGTGTTCTGGAAACGCTTCACCGCGCCGGCGGCCTTGGCCACGTTGGTGGTGGGCCTGGTTGCCATCGCCTTTTCATTCTTTGTGCCGGAGGTGATCACGCCGTTCGCGCACGGCGTGCCGATGGGCGAGGCCGGCGACGGGCTTTTCGCCGGGGTGAAGCAGTACAAGTTCATGCGGGCCTGTTACGGTCTGACGATCTGCGCGGTGGTGGGCGTTGTGGTGTCGTTCTTCACCCGGCCGGAGACCAAGTCGCTGACCGGCTTGGTTTGGGAGAAGAGTTTTTATCGGTCCCTCAAGACGGATTGACCGCCATGGCCAGGGCGAACTACGTCAAAAAAAAGTTTTACGCGGCTTACAAGAATCTGGACCGGGCCGTGTACGACGCGGAGAAGCGCCGATTGCAGGCGCAGTTGCTCAACCTCCAACTCTGGGCGATAGACAACAAAAAGCGCGTCGCCATAGCCGTCGAGGGCCGTGATGCGGCGGGCAAAGGTGGCACGATCAAGCGTTTCGTCGAGTATCTCATGCCCAAATACCTACGAGTGGTCGAACTGGGCGTGCCCACCAAAAACGAGTCGCGCAACTGGTTCCGCCGATACGAGAAACACATGCCCAAAAAGGGTGAGATCGTTTTCTTCGACCGTTCATGGTACAATCGCGCACTCATCGAGCCGACCATGGGCTACTGTACCGAGAGGCAGTACCGCTACTTCATGAAGCACGTCGTGCCGTGGGAGGAGCAACTCATCGCCGACGGGCTGATCCTCATCAAGCTTTATCTGTCGGTGGATCGCGATACGCAGTTGTTCCGCTTCAAGGAGCGCATCATTCATCCGCTTAAGTATTGGAAATACACGAAGAACGACGAGAAGGCCCGGGTCAAGTGGGAGTTGTTTACCAAGTACAAGACTCAGATGCTCGAGCGCACGGCATCGGATGCCAGCCCGTGGGTCGTCATCAACGCCAACGACAAAATGTATGCGCGTTTGGCCAGTATGCTCTACACCATCTACCGCATTCCGTACGTGGAGAAACAAACCTTCAAGCCGCTGACCGGTGGGGAGCTGCCAGCCAAGTTCCGCATTGAGATCGACGGCGTGCCGTTCAGCAATCTAAACTATCGCCAGCACAGCGTCCTCGAGCGCCTCTCCAAGCTGCACTAGCCGCGGTTGGCCAATCGCTCGGTTTTGGTTTGGCTCGGTTGAATGGGTCGGGTAGCTTTTCCGTCCACGTTTTGACAATGAATCCGGTAATGCTTTTTCGCATGTCTTTTGCCCGGCATATCTGCCTGGCTTGTGCGGCTGCCTTGGTTCTCTTCGCATGGCCGAGCGGCTTGTTTGCGGGGAAGGACTTGGGCGGCGTCGACTTCGCGCGGGACATCCGGCCGCTACTCAGTGACAACTGCTTTGCCTGCCACGGCCCCGACGCCAAGCAGCGCAAGGCCGATCTGCGGCTCGACACTCGCGAGGGCGCCTTGGTTTACATCGACGGCACCTCGGCGGTCGTCCCCGGCAAGCCAAGCGAGAGCGAACTGGTCCGGCGCATCACGACGGACGATGAGGACGATCTCATGCCGCCGCCCGACTCGGGAAAGAAACTCGATGCCACCCAAAAAGCGTTGCTCCAGCGCTGGATCGCCGAGGGCGCGGAGTACGAATTGCACTGGTCTTACAAGCCGGTCACCCGTCCCATGCCACCCCGCGTCAAAAACGGCTCGTTCGTCCTCAACGACATCGACCGGTTCGTGCTGGCGACGTTGCGGACAAAGGGCCACGAGCCTGCGCGGGAGGCCGACCGCCGTACGCTGATCCGCCGCCTGTCGTTCGACCTTACCGGGCTGCCGCCGACTTGGGAACAGGTGCGGGCGTTTGTCGCCGACTCGTCGCCGCGCGCCTTTGGCAAACTGGTCGACCGGCTGTTGGCCAGTCCGCATTACGGTGAGCGCATGGCGATTTACTGGCTCGACCTCGTGCGCTACGCCGACACGATGGGCTACCACTCCGACAACGAACAAACCAAGCCGCTCTACCGCGAGTACGTCATCGACGCCTTCAACGACAACCTGCCGTTCGACCAGTTCACGCGCGAGCAACTCGCCGGCGACCAGTTGCCCGGCTCGACGCGGCGGCAACTCATCGCCTCCGGCTACAACCGGCTGAACATGACCACGCGCGAAGGCGGTTCGCAGCCCAAGGAATACATCGCAATTTATCTCGGCGACCGCGTGCGCAATGTCTCGGGAGTCTGGATGGCCACCACGCTTGGCTGCACCGAGTGTCACGATCACAAGTTCGATCCTTTCACGTCGCGGGATTTTTACAGCCTCGGCGCATTCTTCTCCGACCTCGAGGAGACGCCGGTTGGCCCGCAGAAATACACCCCGCTGCCGACCACCGCGCAGCAGGCCAAGGTGGATAAGTTGAAGAAACAAATCCCCGTGCTCGAGGCGGTGCTCAACACGCAGACTCCCGCGCTTGATGACGCCCTGGCCAGGTGGGAATCGGCGCAGGCAGAGCGGATCGCGTCCGAGCCAAGCGTCGAAGCGGATGCAAACGGCACTGAGCCGGCGGTGAGCGACGGTAAGCCGACCGCCGACTCCGCTGCGCCGCCCAAAAAAATCGGCGAGATTCTCGCCGTGCCGTTGGCCAAGCGGAGCGACGAGCAGAAAAAAACACTCGCCGCGCACTACCGTACGTTCGCGCCTGAACTCGCCGCCGCCCGCAAGGAACTCGTCGACCTCAAGGAGCGGATCAAGCGGCTGGAAAAGGCGTTCCCGACCTCGCTCGTCTCGGTGCGCCTGGGCAAGCCGCGCACGGTTCGCATACTGCCGCGCGGCAATTGGCAGGACGAATCCGGGCCGGAGGTGCAGCCGACCGTGCCCGCCCGCCTCAAGCTCGCCGATACCGAGAGCCGCGCCAAGCGCAGCGACTTGGCCGACTGGGTGGTTTCAAAAGATAACCCGCTCACCGCCCGCGTGATGGTCAACCGGCTGTGGGCGTTGTGCTTCGGGCGCGGGCTTGCCATGCCGCTGGACGACTTCGGTGCACAGGGCACGCCGCCAACGCACCCGGAGTTGCTCGACTGGTTGGCGGCCGATCTAATGGATCACGGCTGGGATATCAAGCGCACGATGAAGCTGCTCGTCACCAGCGGCGCGTATCGCCAGTCCTCTATCGTCGACGCGAAAACTTTGGCCGCCGATCCGCTTAACAAATGGCTCGCGCGGCAGGGTCGCTGGCGGCTCGACGCGGAGATGGTGCGCGACAACGCCCTCGCCGTGAGCGGGCTGCTGGCCAAGCCGATCGGCGGGGCCAGCGTCAAGCCGTACCAGCCGGTGGGTTACTGGAAGCACCTCAACTTCCCCAAGCGCAAATGGGCGCCCGACAGCGGCGTCAGCCAGTATCGGCGAGGGCTGTACACGTTTTGGTGTCGCACATTTTTGCACCCGAGCATGCTGGCCTTCGACGCGCCGACCCGCGAGGGCTGCGTTGCCGAGCGTACCCGCTCAAACACCCCGCAGCAGGCGCTCGTGTTGCTCAACGACCCGACGTACGTTGAGGCGTCGCGGGTGTTTGCCGAGCGCATTTTGCAGCACGGCGGCGACACGGACGGGGAGCGATTGGCGTGGGCGTTCGAGCGTGCTTTGTCCCGCGAGCCAAGCGCCGGCGAAAGCGATATTTTGTTGCGCCTGGCCGGGGAGCGCGCCGCGCATTTTGCCGCGAACGCCGGGGCGGCCAAGGCGGCCGCCACTGCAGGCGAGTGGCCCGCCGCCACGGCGCTCAAGCCGGAGCGCGTCGCCGCCTGGGCGGCGGTGTCCCGCGCGATTTTGAACCTGTACGAAACCACGTCCCGTTTTTGAATTTCCGCAAAATGAACCCGGAACAATTTGTCACCCGACTGAATCGCCGCTCGTTTTTGAGCAACGTCTCGCTGGGCGTCGGCTCGCTCGCGTTGGGCTCGATGCTGGATGCCGGCGGCTTGGCTAAGCGCCCGTCGCTTGGCGTGATCGATCCGCTGCACTTCGCGCCCAGGGCCAAGCGGGTGATTCACCTCTGCATGGCCGGCGGGCCGTCGCACCTTGAGACGCTCGACTACAAGCCGAAGCTCGCCGAGATGGACGGCAAGCCGATGCCCAAGTCGATCACCGACGGCCAGCCGATTGCCCAGCTTCAGGGCAAGAAGGAATTGAAATGCCTCGGGCCGCAGCATGAGTTTCAAAACTTCGGCCAGTCCGGCCAGTCGATCTCCAGCGCACTGCCGCACATCGGCGGGATCGCGGATGAAATCTGCATCGTCCGCTCGATGACCACGCAGCAGATCAACCACGACCCGGCGCACACGTTCATGAACACCGGCGCGCTCGTTGCCGGCCGGCCCAGCATGGGTTCGTGGGTCACTTACGGCTTGGGCAGCGAGGGCAGCGATCTGCCCGGCTTCGTGGTGCTGACCTCCGTGGGCGGCGCGCAGGATCAGCCGATCGCCTCGCGGCAGTGGCACAGCGGTTTTTTGCCGAGCCGATTCCAAGGCGTACACTTCCACTCGACTGGCGACCCAGTATTGTACATCAGCAACCCCAAAGGTGTGGATGCGAAAGGACAGGGCGCGGTCATTGATGCCGTCAACTCAATCAACAGATTGCGGAACAAGACCGTCGCCGATCCGGAGATCGACACGAGGATCAGCCAGTACGAAATGGCGTTCCGCATGCAGGCCAGTGTGCCGGAATTGATCGACACGTCGAACGAACCTCAGCATGTGTTCGACATGTACGGCGCCAAGCCGGGCGACGGCTCATTCGCAAGCAACTGTCTGCTGGCGCGGCGCCTGGCCGAGCGCGGCACGCGGTTCATCCAGCTTTATCACCGGGGATGGGATCATCACGGCGGCGTGAAGAAAGGAGTGCTCACCACCGCCAAGCACGTGGACAAGGCATCGGCTGCGTTGATCCGCGACCTGAAAGATCGCGGCATGCTTGACGACACGCTGGTGATCTGGGGCGGCGAGTTCGGACGCACCCCGATGGCGCAGGGTTCCGGTCGAGACCACCACATGAAGGGTTTTTCATTCTGGCTGGCTGGTGGCGGTATCAGGGGTGGGATCAGCCACGGTAACACCGACGACCTCGGCTACCACTCGGTCGAGGATGTCGTCACCGTGCACGACTTTCACGCCACGATGCTGCATCTACTGGGCGTGAATCACGAGAAATTCACATTCAAGTTTCAGGGCCTCGACTTCCGCCTCACCGGAGTCGAGGAAGCCCACGTACTCAAGACCCTGCTTGCGTAAAATTGATGCTCGCGTAAAGCCGCGCTTTTTTTTGTCGCCAAGCGCTTGGGTGGATTTGATCAAAACCAGCGGCTGCCATAAAGAGCTTGAGCTCTAATGAGTTGCCTGTATTTTCCCGTTCTTACGAATTAGCGGTTTGCTGTAACCTAGCAGCAGAAATAATCGTACTTGTGATGTTCTTTAACCCGAACGATAAACCAATGAAATCAAACAACAAAACATGGACGAAACCGCTGGTGCTTGGCTCAACCTTGGCCGTGCTTGGGGCGCTTGGCCAAGCTGGCCTGGCTCAATCCGACGAGGACGCCGGCCAGTTGCCGCCGGTGATGATCATCTCCGAGGCGCCGCAAACCGAGTCGCGCTCGGTGACGCTGCTCAGCGGCGACACGATCACGCTGGGCGGCATTCAGGAGGTGCGCGATATCCAGACGGCGCTGCCCAACTTCACCGTCTTCGACGCGAACAACACGCGCATGCCGAAGTTCAGCGTGCGCGGTTTGCGTGAGAACAATTTCGGGGTCGGCCAGTCGGCGGTTGGCCTTTACGTCGATGGCATTCCGTACACGGACATGATGTCCCGCGGCTTGTCGCTTTACGACGTGGATCACATCGAGTTTTTGCGCGGCCCGCAGGGGACGCTCTTCGGTGCCAGCGCCGCGCCGGGCGGCATCATCAACGTCCGCACCCGTCAACCGGGCGCGGAGTGGGTCGGTTCCGCCGGGCTTGGCTACGGCGACCACGGCACGCGGGAGTATCGCTTGAACGCCAGCGGGCCGCTCACCGAACAGATCGGCGTGAGCTTCAGTAGTTTGTACAACGACCGCGACGGCTTCGTCACCAACCTGCCCACGGGTCAGGAGATCGATGGCCGCGAGTCGGTCGCCGGCCGGGTGCAATTCGTCCTCACGCCGAGTGAGCCGTGGACGATCCGCTTGACGGCATCGAGCGAGCGCTACGACGACGGCTTCACGCCGACCTACAGCCCACTCTCCGATGTCGGCCCGTTCAAGGTGAGTCGCGACGTGCCGGGCTACGTGAACACTGACGTGACCACGTACGCGCTGAGCGCCGACTTCAGCGGCGAGCATTTCACGCTGAGTTCAGTCACGGCTTTCCGCAACTGGGAGCAGGACTTGCAGCAGGATTTTGATTTCACCGCCATCCCGCAGCCGATTGCCGAGATTGGCTTCATCCCGGTCATCGGTGTCAGCCAGCCGGACGTGGAGCAGGTATCACAGGAGATTAGGCTTGGCTCCAGCGACGCCAACGAGTCGTACCAATGGACGCTTGGTGCCTATTACGCCGACCGCGAGATGGACAACGTCTCCGGCTCGCTGTACCCGGCCGGGTTGTTTCATCCGTTCTACAAAACAGATGACAATCCGGATGGCTTAATTCCCGGGCCGGTTCCGGACTACACCACCTCGACGTTGTCCGACGAGGACACGGCCCTGTATTGGCAGAGCAGTTACACGATCGAGAGCGGCCTGACGCTGACCGGCGGGTTGCGCTACCAAAACAGCGACCGGTCGATCAACAGAAGCAACAGCTCCAACTCGGTCAACAGCAGTGACGACTGGGATGATGTGTTGCCCAAGCTCGGTGCGTCGTACAGCCTGAGCGAGACCGATACCCTCTACGCCAGCTTGGCCAAGGGCTTCCAGTCCGGCGGTTTCAACTTTTACGGCGGTTCACCGGAGAGTGCGCAGTACGACTCCGCCGAATCGTGGAATTACGAGCTCGGCTGGTCCTCCTCGTGGAACGACGGCCGGGTGCACACCCGCGTCGCTGCCTTTTACAGCGACTTCGAGAATTATCA